>CAMLRJ010000010.1 GCA_946482345.1 uncultured Cellvibrio sp. | reverse complement strand
CAAACCCGGAGGTTGGCATGCAAACTCTGGAAACCTTAAGTCAAAGGCTTTCATCTTATCTGGACCCGATCCAGATAAACGGGGTTCAGCGTGCCTACCTTTATGCAGAACAAGCCCACGATGGCCAGAAGCGCCGCAGTGGTGAAGCTTATATAACCCACCCCCTCGCAGTGGCCGACATATTGGCCGGCATGCACATGGATCATCAAAGCTTGATGGCCGCCATGCTGCACGATGTGATTGAAGATACCGGTATCAGCAAAAAAGCCCTCGCCAGCCAATTTGGTGATGCAGTGGCTGAACTGGTTGATGGTGTTAGCAAGCTGACACAAATTGAATTTGAAACCCACGCCGAAAAGCAGGCAGAAAACTTTCAGAAAATGGCATTGGCTATGGCCAATGATCTGCGTGTGATTATGGTGAAACTGGCGGACAGGCTGCACAACATGCGCACCCTGGGTGCCATGCCTGCCGACAAAAAACGCCGTATCGCCAAAGAAACGCTGGAAATCTACGCTCCGATTGCGCATCGCCTGGGAATGAATGATGTGCGCATGGAATTGGAAGACCGCAGTTTTTATGCCATGCACCCCCTTCGCGCTTCACGTATGCAAGCTGCATTGCGTAGCGCACGCGGCAATCGCAAAGAGTTGGTAGAACAAATCCAGACAGCGATTGAAAAACGTTTGCTGCGTGAAGATATTAATGGCGTGGTTATTGGTCGCGAAAAACATATTTTCAGTATTTATGAAAAAATGCGCACCAAGAAAAAATCGTTTAAAGAAATTATGGATGTTTACGCATTCAGAATTGTTGTCGATAAAGTTGATACTTGTTATCGCGTACTCGGCATAGTGCACAACCTTTACAAACCGGTTGCCGGTGAATTTAAAGATTACATTGCAATTCCGAAAGCCAATGGCTACCAAAGTTTACACAGCGTATTAATTGGCATGCACGGTGTTCCGATTGAAGTACAAATTCGCACCAAGGAAATGGATGAAATGGCAAATAGCGGAATTGCCGCGCATTTTCTTTACAAAGCCAATAGCGATGAAACCTTGAATGCCAGCCACAATCGCGCACGGCAATGGGTTCAAGGCTTGCTGGAAATGCAACGCAACGCCGGTAATTCACTGGAATTTATCGAGAACGTTAAAATTGATTTGTTCCCTGATGAAGTTTATGTTTTCACACCCAAAGGAAAAATTGTTGAGTTGCCATCCGGTGCAACGGCCGTTGATTTTGCTTATGCAGTACATACCGACATAGGCAATACTTGTGTTGCCTGTCGCATTAACGAACGCATGGCGTCATTGTCACAACCATTACAAAGTGGCCAGCGTGTGGCCATCATTACCGCACCCAACGCACAACCCAATCCCAATTGGCTAAATTTTGCAGTCAGCGCAAAAGCGCGCAGTGCGATTCGACATTATTTAAAACACCAGCGGCATCACCAATCCGTTAGTTTGGGCAAACGTATGTTGCATCGCGCATTTGCTGATTTGCATTTGGAAATGGATCAAATCAGCGAACAGCAAAAAAATGATTTATTAAAATCCGTACAGCTCGATAGTCTTGATTTATTGTTTGAAGAAATTGGTTTGGGAAAAAGAACGGCGCAAAGTGTTGCCCGCTTGTTGCATCCTGAAGCAGAAGTTAAACGCAATTTACCTTCACATTCAGCCATCACCATTGATTCAGCTGACGGCATGATTATCAGTTTTGCGCGTTGTTGTCGCCCCATTCCCGGTGATCCTATTATTGGTCATATCAGCTCAGGAAAAGGATTGGTTATTCATCAAGACACTTGTCGCAATATTGTCGAAATTCGTCACAACGCAGAAAAAATCAGTCAGGTGAATTGGGCCGCACAAGTCAGCGGTGAATTTTTGGTGGACTTACGCATTGATGTTGAAAGTGAACGCGGCATCATTGCGATACTGGCAACGCGCATTACCGAACAAGGCGCCAACATTGAACATATCAATGTACACGAACGCGATGCGCACAACAGCGTCATTCATATTTGCATTGGCGTACATAATCGAATCCATCTCGCGAATATTATGCGTAGAATACGCACACTCAGTTTCGTCATTCGCGTACATCGCGCAAAACATTAAACCTTACACCCCCCTCCTAACCTCCCCCTTGGCAAGGCGGAGGAACTGGCTCCTTCCCCTTGCCAAGGGGAAGGCTGGGATGGGGTGAAAAAAATTATTTTTTATTTTTAAATCAGGAGAAATCAAATGACCAACAAAGCCGTAATCCACAGTGACAACGCCCCTGCTGCAATAGGTACTTATTCACAAGCCATCAAAGTCAACAACACCGTTTATTTATCAGGACAAATTCCACTTGATTCCAAAACCATGGTGTTGGTCGATGGCGATTTTGCTGCGCAAGCGCATCAGGTGTTTAAAAATCTACGCGCTGTTTGTTTGGCATCAGGTGGCGATTTACAACACATAGTGAAATTAAATATTTATTTAACCGATCTCGCCAACTTCCCGATTGTTAATGAAGTCATGAGTCAATACTTCCAACAGCCCTATCCTGCACGCGCTGCTATAGGCATCAATCAACTGCCACGTAATTCATTGATTGAAGCCGATGGGATAATGGTGATTTAAGCAATCTATCTCCAGCATCTTGTTGTGCGCCAATTCATCCGCTCACCAGATTAATTCTGGACAATTTCGTCCAGAATTAATTTTACAATAATCAATATTAGCTATTGATATCAAAAAAATTTCCCGCTGTTGTTGGCCTCAAGGGTATTTTGATAAATTTGGTATGCATTCTGCAGATACAGTAAAAAATGTTGATTGCAGAGATATCAAATGGCCGATACCACAACAGACACCAGTTTTGAATTTGAACGTTTGCTCAAAATTCTGACGCCGGCAATTAGTGAAAGTCAAAAAATCACCTTGGAAAAATGGAATCTGTTAGATCAGGATTTCAAATCTTCCTGGCTAACGTTCAGTTATGTCAAAAACCGGGACAATGCCATTATCGCCAAAGAAAAACTGACACTTTTTCTGGCGTTTGCACCGGAATTGAATAGCTGTATTTCCAATGTGTTCATGGCACTGCCAGATCCACGCGAGGCTGTTGGCCTTTGGGATGAGGGCAAAGAGAGAAAACAACGTCAGCAATATGAAGACGCCATCATCTCCATCAAAGATATTACCCAGCAGGAATATATCAGCGCTAATGCAACCTTGCCCACACTGGATTCGGTCATTGATCAAACACCCATTGAACCAACAAATCTGGAAACATTTCTGGTAATAGAAAATGCTACTGCGGAAAAAATAAATATCAGCACAGCAATAACATCCGAAAATAGTTGGGCAGTTGGCAATTTCAGACCAGACATCAATTTTAACAATATGACAATCGATGAATTTTCTTATTCAAAACAACGTGAAGATATTAAATCTTCCAATATTGCTGCAGAGTTTATTGTCAATGTATCGCTTATGAACGGGAATGGACAGGACAAATTTAATTTTTCTGCTGATCAATCCAAAGCAGGAAATGAAAATGCAAATAATAAAAATTTGTCAGTCTCCGGCCCTTCGGCAACGTCATATTCCGTTATTCAAAGCGTTTCTGAAACGGAAGGTGTTAAAGGTTTGATTATCACTATTGTTAAAGCAAGAGGACAATAAGATGCCCTGGATGACAGACGTTTTTAATCAAGTACCGGGATTTCCAAATAGAGTTTTATCGGATATTACTATTCCAGGCACACACGATGCAGGTTGTTATGTTGATCGCTGGAATAATTTTCAGTCCAGAACACAATTACAAACGATTGGCGGACAATTGAATGCGGGCATTCGTTATTTTGATATACGGCCTTATCTCACGAATAATCAATTCTGGACTTACCACGGCCCTTTTTATACGGGCGGTCAACTCGATGGCATAGCCGGAATTTTGAATGATGTCGCCAACTTTATGAATGCACTTGCGCCAGGAGACAGGGAACTGGTTATTCTGAATATTTCGCACTTCAATGCATTTAACAATGCGGCACACGCAGCCCTTATTCCAGTAATACAAAATGCGCTCAACAACCATCTTGTTCCCTACACACAAGCACAAACCAATTTGTTTGGAACAGCTTACAACGCATTGCTCACTGATAACGCCGGGCCGCCGGTAACTCGTTCCAGAGTTGCTATTCTTTATGACGGAGCACTGGATACTGCTATTGAACCTTATGTCGCTGCCAATAATTTACCCGCTGGTTTTTTCAAACTTTCACCCAAATATGCGCCACCGGCAAATCAGATTTTTTTGTTCGATCAATATGCGAATAGCGGCTCAACCGCCACTATGCAGCAAGACCAATTGAATAAATTACGAAACCGAAATAATTATGCTTATACACAGCAAGCCTGGGGTGCCGGAGCAGGAAATTGGAACGCTAATGCGGCCGGTGGAACAGCAGACACTATGCATTTATTTTCCTGGACATTAACACCGCAACCCTGGTCAGATCCCATCACAGCAGCAGCCACTTCATCCAATCCTGCGTTACTTCCTTTATTTCAGGGAAATAATTGGGGCGGCGCATTATTACCGCGAGCTTATGATCCAACAGTCGATCAAAAAATTAATATTATTTATGTCGATAATTTTGCATCGCAACAAGTTTCCAGTTACGGGCATCACACTTCGCAGGCGATTAATCAAAATGGTAATAATTGTCCACGCAATGGCATGTCTGTTCCTGTTGCTTTGGCAGAATATTTTAATCGTTACCACTTTAACGCTATGGGGAACGCCGTTTGGGGCGGATGGAATCAGTTTTAGCTCACCACAAAAACCGGAGCAAAACCACCGCCTTCCGTTCTGAAGTTAGTGGTTTGACCTTGATAAAGACGGGCAGCTAATAATTGTATTTTTCCTTGATAAGCGTAAGCGCGAATATCCATTTTTAATTCCGTCTGCCGGTTATCCACTGAAACACTGCGCTGTCCCGGCGGGATCAACTCTTGTGCTATGTAATTGGCTTGCACAATATCCTGCCACACTTTGGTCGTAATTTTATCGCCGCGATAAGTGGCTTTACTGCCAAAACCACAGGCAGGTTTAAAAAATAATTGTTTTCGTTCCTGCCAAAGTTGGTGAGCATTTTCCAGTGTTAATGCACCGGTTTTCGGTATCGCTTGTTGCAAGGTATTAATGTCTTCATCAGTGGCCGCACAATTTTGCAAAAACGATTTATCGCCCAGCAAAATTAAATTGCGTTTGTCGGCATAAATTGCATGATGAAAGGGATTGGGTGTTATCACAACCGCATTCTGATCATAAGCTTGACGCAAATGATGATGACCGGATTCACTGAATGAAAAATCAGTCAGCCGATTATAAATTAAATCAATTTTTTCGCCTTGAAAGTAAAGACTTTCGCCATTCCATTGCAGCCCGGATGGATCAACAATGAATACATTGAAACCTGCATTTTGTAATACGGATTGCGCAATCCGAAATTCGGGGTATAAAAATTGTTGCTCGGGTTGTTGATCAACAATCGCTATGGTCGCCAGTGGTTTATCGCCATGACACAATCGCCATTCATGGCGAAACATAGCAACAAATTCATCCTGTAATTGTTTTTCCACTAATGGCAGAGCGGGATTCAACACTTCACAGCAAGCTGTTTGCGCTGCGAGCAAAGCGGCATTTAAAAACCCGCCTCCGGCATTGGTATTGATTTCAATGACCTTGGGGCCAGATTCACCCATATGAAAATCAACACCTACAAACACCCCTGCTGCCACATTGCGTTGCACTTCCCGGGTAATTATTTTTTGTTGAAAGCCGGATAAGTGCACGACGCGTTCAATGGCTTCCACTATTTGTTTTAATTGCATCCACTGATCCAGTGAAATAAATGCTGCCGTGTTCGAAAATAATTGCGGATGTGACACAAAAATTTCTGTCGCCAAATTATCATCTTGCAACAATTCCAGCAGCAAATTGTTATCCAGTGTTTTGCAATAACAATGTTGATTCAAATTATGAGCGGTGGAATTGCAATTGCTTTGGCAGGAATTGTCATCAATCATACATTTGCCCAATATTGGATAAGCGAATGGAAACCACACTTGCCAGACCAATCAACAAAGCTGCACACCACAAACAGGCGACCATGCCCCATTGTTGATAAACCCATCCCGATAAGACTGTACCCAACAATCTCCCCATGGCATTGGCCATATAATAAAAACCTACATCCAGTGATACACCATCCGCTTTTGCGTAATGCACAATTAAATAACTGTGCACCGATGAATTAAACGCAAATAAAATCCCGAAAATAATTAACCCCACCATTAATACACTGACAGAGGGAAATAGATTCATGGTTAAAGCAAATGTAGCTGTCATCAGCGTGAGCGCTGCCGCCAATAAAAATGCCGTCTTTCCACCGGGGGATTTACCTACAACAAGAGGGGAAATTGATTGAATGATCCCGTAACCAATCACCCAGCTGGCAAGAAATCCACTGGTCTGCCAAAAACTCCACTGAAACTGGCTGCTCAAATATACCGGCAGCGCCACTACAAACCAAACATCGCGCGCTGCAAACAAACACAAACGCGCCGCTGACAACAAATTAATGCGACGACTTTTTGAAAACAAATCATGAAATTTTGGTTTTTGTTTGGCTTTTCCCAAATCTTGCGACAGCAAAAATAAACTGGCTATCCATACCAATGCCAACACAATCGCCATGAATAATATGGCTTGCTGAAATCCCAGCAGGGTTAATAACAATCCTCCCAGAAAAAATCCAACGCCCTTTAATGCATTTTTTGATCCCGTTAATAATGCAACCCAACGAAACAATCGCTGATTTTCATTTTCAGGCACCAGCAATTTAATTGCACTTTTTGCACTCATCTTATTCAGATCTTTGGCAATACCGGAAATTGCTTGCGCCAGCATCACTAACGGAATCGATAACCATGCCGCAGGTAGTGTCAGCAGCATCAATGCCATAATTTGCAAAAACAAACCGAGATTCATGGTGCGATTTAATCCCAAACGCGCACCCAAATATCCACCCAATAAATTAGTCACCACACCAAAAAATTCATAAAACAAAAACAAGCTGGCAATCTGCAATGGCGTGTAATTCAATTGATAAAAATACAAAACCACCAACATGCGCAAAGCACCATCGGTGAGCGTAAAGGCCCAATAGTTTCCGGTGACTATTGTGTATTGGCGGATTGAATTATTCATAGTTTGCTTCGTAATTTTTGTTTTTCATTTTGAGAAACCCCGGCTCGGCAAGAATTGGCTCCTCCCTTTGAAAAAGGGAGGCGGGGGAGGGATTTAAGATGGTCAATTGTATGAAAATTTTAAATCCCCCCTAGCCCCCCTTTGTCAAAGTGGGGAACCAACCAATCTCACCAACTCCGCAGTCCGGTTCGCATAACCCCATTCATTGTCATACCAGGCATAAATCTTCACCTGGGTTTTATTAATCACCATAGTTGACAAAGCATCGACAATTGAAGATCGCGGATCACCGCAATAATCAATAGAAACCAGAGGCCGCTCTTCATATCCCAAAATATTTTTCAGTTCGTTTTCGCTGGCAGATTTTAAAAATTGATTCACTTCTTCAACGCTGGTTTCACGATTTACTTCAAATACACAATCCGTTAAAGAAGCGTTCGCCAAAGGCACACGTACAGCATGCCCATTTAATCGCCCACGTAATTCAGGAAATATTTCAGCAATTGCGGTTGCAGAACCGGTTGTAGTCGGAATTAAATTAGAACCGCAAGCGCGCGCACGACGTAAATCTTTATGTGGCTGATCAAGAATGGATTGCGTATTGGTTAAATTGTGAATGGTAGTAATGGAACCATGTTTGATGCCGAGCTTTTCATGAATCACTTTTACCACTGGCGCCAAACAATTAGTGGTGCAAGATGCTGCTGTGACTATGCGATGTTGTTGTGGATCAAATAAATCATCATTCACACCCATCACAACATTTAATACCCCGGCTTCTTTTACTGGCGCACTTACCACCACACGTTTTACACCTTGATCCAGATAAGCTTGCAATAATTTTGTATCGCGCATTTTACCGCTGGCTTCAATCACCACATCGCAAGCTGACCAATCGGTATCCTGAATCAATTTATTTTGTGTGAGCGATATTGTTTTATCACCAATCCGGATTGCATTGTTTTCAGCAGCAACCTCATATGGCCAAACACCCTGCACTGAATCGAATTTTAATAAATGTGCAAAAGTGTCTGCATTGCCTGCAGGATCATTAACCTGCACAAATTCCAATTCCGGCCAATCCCAAGCCGCACGCAAAGCCAAACGACCTATGCGCCCAAAACCGTTAATACCCACTTTGATTTTTTTCATCTTCAACCTCTGATACTAATTAGATCCTCAGGCAATTTTTTTAGGCGCCAGGGCTATTGATTGAAATTCACTTACGGATTAATTCGCCACTTAATTCTGTACCCGGGGAAACTGTATTAAATACCGTGCCAAACTTTTTAACGTTATCGTGCAGCAGCGCTAACCGATGATCGGTCTCTTCCGTATCCACGCGGATAATGTAGTGAATGGATTCCATTTTCGGTGGTGAATCCTGCCGAACACCATTCAATTCAACTTCAACACCACGCAGTTGGAATTTTAAAATTGGCGCAACTCGCTCAATACTTTTAATCATGCAAGCTGAAAGTGCTGCCAACAATAATTCTGCCGGATTAAACGCATCCACCCGCCCTGCCAAATTAGTATCGATTAATAAGCTCGCCTCTTTGCAGTAAGCGTGACTGCTTTCTGCATCGTTACGCTTGGCATGGACATGAAAAGTCATCTTGGTTGCTGGCATGATTAATTTCTCGAAAAATATTATTAATAACCTTACCGTTTCATCATTAACAACAACGATTCGGCCGATCTTCCATTTCACATAAACGTTGATGGTTTTCGTCGAGCCATACGTGATTGGCATCCAATAAAATTTTTAATGTTTTGATTACCCAGCCGGGTAAATCTGGATGTAGCCGGTAATAAACCCACTGACCTTTGCGGCGATCCGCTAACAGATTCGATTCTCGCAGCAGCGCCAAATGCCGCGAAATTTTTGGCTGGCTCACATCCAGTGCGCAGGTCAGCTCACACACACACAGTTCTTTTTCGCGTGTTATTAGCAAGGCGATACGCATACGGGTTTCATCGGCAAGTGCCTTGCAGAGTTGGTCGGGAGTTATGGCCATAATTGTATTAGCCTTGTATATATGGTTTTTCAAATATATGCTATTCCATATGTGATGGCAAGTGCCCACAGTAGTGACTTGCAAATGAATCAAGAATGATTGAAAACTGGCGCGCAATTTTGCAAGCCGACCTCTTTCATTTCATAAAATAGAGAATGATTTTAATTTTTTGGTATATCTGTGAGAGCCGTAAAATATTTATTGTAGATTTTGCCTGAGTTCTATTGCATGATTGCCGCGAAAGCTTTTCGACGCTTTTTATTGATTGTGTAATATTTTTAAAACAGATTTATTGGACAATCAACATTCATTAATTTGAGCGCCGGACAGTGCTCGCACACTAGTGTCACAGGATATGACATCAAGCTCAACTAAAAGGAAAACTTTATGGGAAATATGGAGTGTTTGTATCAACGAGTAAGACAAAAAGGATTTCTTTTTTACCTTCCTGCCTGTCAAGACTCACGATTTCACTTCCTGTTATCTACCACTTCGGATTTAAAGAGGTCTGTTATGTTTTTATCACGCTTTCCGCGAAGGAATTTATCTTATTCATTTTTGCAAACATTACTTGCATTGCTTTTTATTGTGTTGGCTGCAAATGTTTATGCCGATACAGGCAAGATTCGTCTGGTGGCTATTGATGCAGATACGCAGCGAGCCCTTACCGGTGTTTCGGTTAAGGTCACATCCCGTGATGGCGCCGTGCAAACGGTCAATGTAAATGATCAGGGAATTGCCAGAATCAGTAATTTGCAACCTGGTTTATACGCTGTAGTTGTCAGCCATCCGAATTATCAGCGCCAACGCTTACCCAGTGTGCGCGTGGAAAAAAATAAAACCACGCCGCTGGAAACACGACTCAGTTTTTTGAATGTCGGCATTGCAGAAGTCATGGTGTTGGGAAAATCCATGGGCGGAAATCCATTGAATCCTGTTGGCTCCAGCAATATTGATCGCGAAGATTTAAACAGTGCAGCGGGCAGTGGCGGCGATGTTTTACGTTCGCTCGATGGTTTGCCCGGTTTATTTGGTGATGGTGAATTTTCCAGTTATACCGTTCGGGGTAATGGACCACGTGACAATTTGATTTTGGTTGATGGTATTCCTTTCGAAAATCTGGTTCATTTCAGTGATAGTTTTGGTGATCCCGATGAAGTTGAAGGCGGTGGTCGTTATTCAGTATTCGCACCCAACACTATCGGTAAAGCGGAATTCCAACCCGGAGGATGGAACCCCGCTTATGGTGGAAAATCCGGATCATTATTAAAACTGGATGTTGCAGAAGGTAATCCGGAAACTGCGTCTTATCGCACACGTTTGGATATTGCCGGTTTTGAAATTGGTTACGACGGCCCCAGTGGTTTTCATGACAATACGTCCGTACTTTTTTCTGCACGCGATTACAATTTTGATCGTTTATTTCAAATGATTGATTTGGAAGATATTGGCGCGCCGCAATTAACGGACATCATTTTAAAAACATCTACCGAGCTGGGTGATGATGACCGTTTGAAATTTTTGGCGATCTACGCACCCGAAGAATATTTGCGCGATATCGATAACGTGCTGGCTTCCGATGAAACCGGACGCGGGGATTACGGCAGTACAGATCTGGTTTCTACCGAAACGGATAACAGTTTGTTTGCGGCCACCTGGACTAAATTAATTGGTAGCGAAAGCCAATTAACCAATCAGATTTATCATCGTAATTACGAAGAAGACAACACCATAGGTGAAGCCTATCCTGATCAGGTACCAGTAGGCACTGATGCCGAAGATATTCCGCGACGCAATAATATTTTTAATTCAACCCGCGAAGAAAAAGAATTGGGATTACAAACCGATTTTGAAACAGGCAATGATCTTGGACGTTTTTCTGCGGGCTTACGTGTGATCCAGACAGATTTGACATTTGCATTAAACCTGACAGATGACTGGATTCGCTATACCTATGATCAGGATGATTATCGCGATTCTCCCCAACAAAAATATGTGGTGTTAACACCTGAAGCGATAAACAACCAATATCAACAAAAAGAAGTTAATTATGTAACTTACCTGAATCAGGATTTTCTGTTTGATGCCTGGAGTTTTCGTGCCGGTGTGAGATATGAACGCGATAATTTTTCGGAAGAAAATTTATTATCGCCACGCCTTGGTGCAACCTGGCCAATAAATGATGATTTACGGGTAACAACTACGGCGGGCCGTTATTATCAAGCACCACGCTTCGGTGATCGCGCCAGCGACGCTTCAGCTGCAAAACTGGAAAACGAAATTATCGATCAGTTCAGTGTTGGCTTTGCATATCAAATTAATGGCGACGTACAATTTTTTATCGAACCTTATTATCAGGAGTTGGATAACCTGATTGTCGAAGGCGATGGTGTCAACAAAACGTTTAGCAATGAAGGAACAGGAACATCTTTTGGTGTGGACACTGCGTTGACTCGGCAATTTGATGATGGTTGGTCAGCCAGCATCAACTATTCTTACAACGATGCCGTTCAACGTGATACGGCTGATGGCAGGGAATATGATGCCAATTTCAATCGACCCCATATTTTCAGTATTGGTGGTGCCTGGGAAATTAACCAGCGCTGGAAAATTTCATCGCGTTGGAAATTTGCTTCAGGAAAACCACGCAATGAATATCTGATTAATGAAGATGTTTTGGGAGCAGGCCAACCATTTCGCTACTCACGCGAAACCATTTCCATCAACACCGACAGGTATGACACCTTTAATGCATTGAATGTTCGCCTTGACTATATTCGCACTTTCGGTAGAACCAAAGTAATTGCTTTTATGGATGTCATCAACTTGCTAGGATCTGATAACCCGAGCGATTCCGATTTCAACGAACGTCGCGGTGTTGATGAAACAGAAGACGGTTCTGCTTTACCGCTGTTTGGTTTGATGTTTGAGTGGTAAGTTAAAGCCATCACCTTATCAGTTTTTGCCTGTTATACTAATCCCGGTTTTCATTTCGAAAGCCGGGATTATTTTTTACTATCGGTCAAAAATCATAACTCGAGGAAAAAACAATGGAATCCAACACTCATGCCGATGCAATTTTGTTAACCGCTATTGAAGCGCGGGTGTTAGGTTCGTTGATGGAGAAACAGCTCACCACACCGGAAGCTTATCCGATTACATTAAATAGTTTGGTATTGGCTTGTAATCAAAAAACCAGCAGGGAACCTGTAAGTCATTATGAACAGGGAGAGTTGCAACGTTGCACCAGTCAATTGCAGGATAAAAATTGGATTCATGTTGATTATTCGGGTCGTGCGCCACGTTTTGATCAACGCTTAACAAGAGTTCTGGGACTGGATAAAGCAACGCAAGCATTGCTTTGCATAATGTTACTGCGAGGCCCGCAAACTCTGGCGGAATTATTTTCGCGAACGCAACGCATGTTTGATTTTGAAAACAGCAAAGCCGTTGAAGAGAAAATGGAATATTTGTGCGCAAAATCCACGCCTTATTTTGTAAAAATTCCGCGTGTTGCTGGCCAGCGTGAAGACAGATATATGCATTTGCTGTGTGGAAAACCGGATCTAACAGCGATTGCGGCCATGGTGAGTGCGGCCAAAACCAGCCATCCAGTTGATAATGATCAGGTGGCGCAGCTTGAATACAAAGTAAATGAACTTAGTGATCAGGTTTTACTTTTGCAAAAGCAAGTAAAAGTGTTGATGAATTTGAATGGTGTCAGCGACGCTGATATTGAGTCATCTATTTCGTAAAAAAGCGAATGAAGACGCCCCTCTTTAACATTCATGATTTAATTCTGTTATTGACGCTGACCGTCAGTATGCTGTTGGTTATTTTTCAATGGGTATTATCCAAACAAAGCGCGCTGGCTTCGCGTTTTTTGTCAGGATTTTTTATTTGTGTGGGTCTTAGTGCGCTCTGTAATTTGTTGTTATGGAGCGATCAGATTCATTTGCAAACCGACTATGCCAAGATGTTATTGTCACTGGGATTGGTAACTGCGGTGGTGGGCAAAAGTTTATGTTTGTATTTTTATGTAGCATCTATTACTCGCCCCCATTTCAGTCTGCAACCAAAAGATGCACTACATTTATTACACTTGCCTGCGGCGTTCGGTTTTATTGTTTGGGGCAATCTGAACAGCGACAATTTGCGATTTCTCCCCACGCAATACACGGAACAGACGGTTGTTCTCACCAATTACTTGTGGCACTACCTCAAAGGTATGCCGATGATTTATGCTTTTGCAGCGGTATTGGAAATCAGCCGTTATAAACGCGAGCTAAAAGAATTTTATTCCAGTTTACATTTGGAAGGACCTTATTGGCTTCTGCTGCTCACACTGGGGTTTGCCATCAATTGGTTATGGTCGCTGCTTGTGCACTTATTGGGGCAAAACATCAATCTGAATATAGCGGACAGTTTTGGTATTTTTGATAATTACATTACGTTTTTATTGGTTAATGCTTTATTTATCTACAGCCTGTTATATGCGCATCAATTACTGGAAACGCGCAGTAAATCGAAAGAAAAAGAAGCACCCGTTGTTGAAGTGTCACCGCAATCGATTAATCGCATTCGCGACGCAATGGAAAAACAACAACTCTATCTAAAACCCAATTTGAATATTGAAGAATTTGCACGGCACGTGGGCATTCATTATCGCGAAGTGTCCAGCATTATCAACAAACACTTTAACACCAATTTTTTTGAATTCGTCAATGAATATCGGGTCAACAAAGCCAAACAAATGTTGCTTGATCCGGATTGTGCGCAGATGACGATTCTGGATATTCTGCTGGAATCCGGATTTAACAGTAAATCATCATTTCATCGTTTTTTTAAACGTTATGTGGGTATGTCAGCAGCGGATTTTCGTAAGAAATAATCCCTATTGTAGGGGTAGCCCCCTGTGGCTACCCGGGTGGGCACGGTGGCCCACCCCTACGGAATTAATTTTTTCTGCGCAACAATAATCCGCTTAAACACAATAACCAGAATAAATTAATAGCGCCTCCACCAGAATCACCGCCAGAATTTGTTGCAGGCGCTGATGAAGAAATTGATGAGCTGCTACTAACAAGACTTGAACTGCTTGCAGCAGAGCTTGACGAAATTCTACTGGAGTTTGCACTCGAACTTGAACTGCTCGCGGGTTCATCTGCCGGTGGCGTACCGGTGTAACCTGTAGCATTTTCTGTTGTCAGCGCCAAAACCAAAATGCCATTTTTTATTACCGCATTTTCCGGCGCAAAATCGACACGATTATGTTCAAAAGTCCAGCTGGCTTTTCCCCAACGAGCTGCATCCAAAGTATCAAATTCATCGCGCCAACCGCCCTCAAATATTTTGGTAACCGGGTTGTAAGCTTTGTATTCAAAATAATTAATAAATTGATAAACCGGCAATACGGAATCATCCCATGCACCGGCCCACTCAACCGATTCAGATGCCCACAAATTAAATCGTAAACTTTGTGGATTGGTGAGACTGGTGACTGTGCTGGTACCGGATATGCGCCGTACTTCTACGCCATCCAAAAACCAGGCAACATAATCCGGTGTCCATTCCAACACATAGGTGTGATAAGCATCCGCTAACGAAGTGTCCACTTCATGTTCTTCTTCAACATGTATGGCAGGACGCGAACTGCCGAGAATAATATTACTTTGCCAAATTTTGGCGTTCTCTTTACCAAAGACTTCTATATCAATTTCTTCCCAAAAAGTGTTGCCAGCTTCCGAACCATTTTTGTAAGTAAAAAATGTGGATAACACACCACTGGCATTGGCAACACGCATGCGCATTTCGTAACGCCCATATAAATAACTTTGATTGGTATAGACTTCTGCACCTTTATAGGGTTTGGCTGAAACGTCTATCGATAGCAGAAAAAAAGCCATGGATAGAATTAAAAAACTGCGCATTATGTTTGTCTCAATTAAATAAACTCATAACAACAAGAGATCTTGCACGAATCCATTTTTGTTTAATTTCACTTTGTCATCCCTGCGAAGGCAGGGATGACAATTAATTTTGATTCGTGCAAACCTCTCAATAAAATTAAAAAAATATCAAAGCCTGGTTAACTTGATCCAATCAATATTAAAACCGCCACTGTTAGCATAAATCGCCAAACTTTGTGATCCCGCATTTAAATACACATTGTGTGAAATAGTTTGATAGTTTCCCCAACCGCCCGTGTTAGGCACACTGATGGTTCCCAAACCCACACCATTTCTATCCAGCGTAAATTGTGCAGTGGTGAGTGCCGATGCAACACGATATTCCACTTTATAAGTTCCGGTTGCTGGAATATTCACATTGTTATATTTAAACCATTCGCGTGCATCGATATAACCAACCACGCCACCCGACACTGTGACACTACCACCCACTTCATTAAAATTTTCTGCCTGGATAGTGATGCTTGTCTGATTGCTGGCACTACTGCTGCTACCGCCACCGCTATTGCCATCAGCCGGTGGTGTACCGTTGTAACCTGTTTGTCCTTCGCGAGTTAATGCCAATACCAGAATGCCATTTTTTACGACCACATTATTAGGGTCAAAATCAGCGCGGTTTTCGTTGAAAGTCCAATTGGCTTTACTCCAACGATTGCTATCAAACGAATTAAAATCATCACGCCAACCTGTACCAAAACTATTGGTGGATGAATTCCAGGGTTTGTATTCAATATAGTTTACGAATTGATAAACCGGCAGGATGCTGTCATTCCAGGGGCCAACCCACTCGGTAATATTCGCCGCCCAAAGATTGAAACGCAGATCTTGCGGACTGGTCAAACTGGTAACAAATTGCCCGCCATTGATTCGTCTAATCTGGGCGCCATCAACAAACCAGGCAATGTAGCTGGGCGTCCATTCCAACACATAAGTGTGATAAGCATCGCCCATGGAAAAACCGGTGCTATGCAAACCTTCAGTTTTGGTGGTTGGACGATTGGTGCCAATAATGACGTTTGATTGCCATTGAGTAGCATTATTTTTTCCAAAAATTTCTATATCAATTTCCTCCCAAAACACACCTGATTGCTCGGAACCATTTTTGTAAGTGAAGAAAGTGGACAACACCCCGCTGCCCTTGGCCACCCGCATACGTATTTCGTAACGCCCGTACTTGTAGGCTTGCTTGGAGTAAATTTCAGCGGCCTTGTAAGGTTTTGCCTGAACCATGGACGCCATAAAACCCAGTATCACCGCACTGGTAAAACCGACTACCGATCTGAACTTGAGCATAAGAAGCACCTTTATATTTATTCGATGGATAAAAGGATGGGTTGTGGCAACTGCCCAATACCACTCACCCATACTTCTTCAAATCAGGAAAGCCGTCGCACCAGTTTGCGCACTAAACCTAAAATGGTGATATGAATGCGCAAACTGACGTGCAACTTTTTTCAGGTTAATCCGTAGATGGGAATAAATAGTGAACAGGATTAGAATTCCGACATGACAAACCGATCTAACGACGATGAACTCATCAACCTGATTGCCCGTTGCGCCCTGCGTGATCAAAGCGCGCTCAAGCAGTTATTTGAGCAGGTCAGCCCTTATCTGAACGCTATTGTGTTGCGCATTCTTAAATCCAAAGAATTGGGCAATGAGGTGTTGCAGGAAGCTTTTTTGCAAATTTGGAATAACGCCGGCAGTTATCGTCCCCATTTGGCGAAACCCTTAACATGGATGGCCAGCATTACCCGCTACCGCGCATTGGATCATCTGGACAAAGAAACTCGCCGAAGCAAACAGACCAGCCCGATTGATGAGATGGAGGATGTGTCCGGTGGCGATGAACCAGAGCACACACTCGGCGTCAGCCAGCTGCGATTTCATTTGCATCAATGCCTGACCACACTCGGTGACAATATTAAACGCAGCATTGAATTGGCCTACCTTTATGGTCATACCCGTGAAGAGATTGCCAACACTTTTTCCACTAACACCAACACCGTTAAATCCTGGCTCCATCGCGGCGCCGAAAGGTTGAAATTATGTCTGGAAGCAAAAGGCCAGAATCCCTAGAGGATAAAACGCTGGCGTTTGATTATGTCACCGGCGTATTACGTGGAGCCGAGCGCGATCAGTTTGCGCAAAGGTTGCGCGAGGATATTGCATTGCAATCCGAAGTCAGTTTTTGGGAAGAGCAGTTGATGAACCTTAGCGAGCAAGAAAAAGGTGTCAAACCTGATCCGGAAGTCTGGTATGGAATTGCTGCGCAAATTGAAAAAAGCCATCAAAAAGAAATTCCGCCAAAAAAATCCTTTTGGTTATGGCCTGCTATTTCTGCATTCAGCACCTTGCTGTTGATGATTTGCCTGGGTCTGTTAGTCACGCGTGATCCGCAACAACAACTGAATGCCGATTATGTTGCGGTACTCACCGATAATTCCGGCGCACCGCAATTAACGGTACTCACCGCAACGGGCGGCGAACAACTTTGGTTGAAGTGGGAAAATGTAGAAATTCCTGCTGATAAAAATTTACAACTTTGGGCAATTTCCAAGCGCGACGGACAAATTCGCCCACTGGGTGTGTTTGCTGAAACGGATATCAAACAACTATCGCTTTCCGTTCCACAATGGCGCTTGATTAAAGATGCATCGCATTTGATTTTGACGGAAGAAGATGTCGGCGGCTCACCGTTGGATGAACCCAGTGAGTTAATTTTGGCAAAAGGCGTCTGTGTTCTACTTGCTCAGGTTGAGAAAGCCATATAATGCAACGCCGGTTGCAGGTCGCACTCAACTTTTGATCACAACAGATTACTGAAAACGCCATGACACAAAAAATAGGTTTCGGTTTTATCCTTTTGCTCAGCAGCATGTACAGTCAGGCGCTGGAGTTTTCCCTGCCCGATGCAAATTTACACGCTTGCATCACTGAATCTGTCAAAAAAAATAATTGGCAGGCGATTCAGGATATCACCCGCATTGAATGCCACTCGAAAAACATTGCATCCATGGCGGGCGTTGAACAATTTACAGCCCTGGAAAAATTATCGCTGTATAACAATCAGTTAACGCAAGCCAATATAAGTCAGTTATCCAAACTGAAACACATAAACCTGGCGAAAAATAAAATCGCTCAAATTCACTTTCATCAATTACCGGCATTGGAAGAATTGTATATTTTTGGCAATAAACTGACCAAGCTGAATCTTGAAGATTTACCTGCACTGAAACTGCTAAAGTTCAATGACAACCAAATAATATCCTTCACCTATAAAGATTTGCCCAAACTGGAAAAAATTTACATGTTCAACAATCTGGTCGAACATCTGGACATTTATCACCTACCCAAAATGCATTATATGGATGCCCGACAAAACCCCATGCCGGATCCACTCTATGAAGAAATGGATAAACTCAAAGGCGTGACTTTTTTACATGACGGCAATGCAGAGGATTGGCAGTGAAAAAATTATGCGTTTGTGTATTAATTGCTTCTGTAATTTCTCCCTGTAGTTTTGCACTGGGTGAACATGAATTTGATTGGTCCAGCCGATTGCGTTATGCGAATGTCGATGCCGACAATTCCGGACAAGCGGCATCACTCTTGTTACGCGGCACAGTTGAATCACAATGGAATGACATTATCGGCTCCACATTCGAAGTCGATGCCATCGGCAGCGCATTTCAAGATGATCATAGCGATGGCGTTGATTTTAATAATCAACCTTTAATTCCCGACCCACCCGGCACCGACATTAACCAGGCATTTATTTCTGCCAATCTGGAATCGGCAAATATCAATCTCGGTCGGCAGCGTATTAATTTTGATAACCAACGTTTTATTGGCGGCAATGGTTTCTGGCAAAACGAACAAACTTTTGATGCACTACTCACAAAATTTAAAATTGCCAGCAACTCCCACTTTATTTACAGCTACATAGGTAATGTCAATCGCATTTATGGCGATGATGCGGATAAAAATAATCCCGGCATAGAACACAATTACGAAAATCTTGAGCGCTCAGCCGCATTCCTCGGCGATCACAAACATCAATCACACCTCTCCCGATTGGAATGGAATGAGTGGGACTACACTCGCATAGTGGCTTATGGTTATCACATTGATAATCGCGATCTGGCAGCGGCTTCCAATAATACGCTGGGTTTGAGTTACAACCTGAATTATAAAATCGACAGCGTAAAATACCGCGTACAAATTGAAGCCGCACAGCAAGACAGATTTGAAATTCATGCAGACGGTTTGAATTATTATCTTGTTGATGTCGGCTTAGGCATTAACGCCTATGAAATAAATGCGCGCTATGAAATTCTCGGCAGCCAACAGGGTTCTGCATTTATTACCCCCTTAGGTTCCAATCACGATTTCGAAGGCTGGGCAGATGAAATAGGCAACACCCCCGACACAGGCGTAAGAAATTTTTCTGTCGGACTATTATGGCGAGCATCACCTTTTCGAGTAGAAACTTCCTATCACTTTTTTGAAGATGACCAACAAGGCCAAAGTATCGGCCGCGAATTTGATCTGGATTTTATCTACAAACCCGCCAGAAAACACAGCATCTCTCTCCGCTTCGCCAATTTCGAACCCGCGAACAGCGATGGATCAATACGGAAAGTGTATTTGGATTATTCGTTTAATTTGTAATAGAAAAAACGAGATGCACACGTCATCCCTGCGAAGGCAGGGATCCAGCTTTTGCTCGGTGGATTCCTGCCTACGCAGGAATGACGACCACTGTAGATCCTGCGCGGAATGACGGAATAAATATCAATAATAAAAATGCAACTGCGCAAAAAAATCCAAATAATTACCCTGCGTACGTTGCGGAATATCATCACCTTTACGTAAACCGCTGCGAATTTGTAAATTGGCAAAAGGTGTGTATTCCAATAAAACCGAATGACGCACACGATGGTTTTCATCTATATGCGTGTCTGGATCTAAATATTCAGTGGTGAGTTTTATATTGTAGCCTTTGCTAATTTCTCTATTGATTTCGAATAGACCTATGCGTTGTTCCTGAAAAGTATCGGGAATATTAGAGAGGGATTCATCTTCAATATGATCAGCTTCGGCGAGGAAAACAAAACCTTGCCAATTAAATCCACCAAAGATATTGGCTTGTGTACGCGCACCGGCTTCGGCGTCGTTATAAAGTGCTGTTGCACCGATTCGCCAATTGTTGCCGAGATATTCTGCGCGCGATAAAAATTGCAGGTGATTATCGTCATTGTTCAAACCACTGCTGCCATTACTCAACGCAAAATTGAATAAAGTTTTGCTGTATTGCAAACCCAATTCAACACCGTTATCACCTGTATCAAAATTGAATCCGCTGGCTTGACGAATAAAAGCTGTGTCATCTTCCAAACGCAAACCATAAGGCAACATTATGCGACCGGCTTTTACATAATGATTGCCGTTTAATTTTGTCAGAATAAAGGTTTCGCGATTGAGGGCGCCGCCCGGTGCGATTTGCTCATCGATATACAAGGCAAAACGAGAATCTTTCGGTTGCAGTACAACGTAGAGTTGACCCGATTGTGTTTCAAAACCACGCGCGTCTTCAGTTTCATCTCTATCCGATTGATAATAATTTGCACGCAGGTTTGCGCCTATGCGTAAGGTCTCACCCATTTGCCCTGCATCAAATAATGTTGCACTGCCTGCTGTTTGTGGCAACACATGAGTGCCGTAGTAAGCACCATAAGTGTTACGTGCACCGCCACCTGCGGGATTGACGTGGCAAGTTGAACAGGCGGTGTTATTTTTTATGGCCAAATAAGGTTCGGCTTTTGCTGAAAAAAAACCAATACTTGCGATAAAAAATAAAATCGTTTTGCAAATGATTTTCCAATTAATCAACATGGTTATCACCCCCGGTTTTATTTTCTGACAAACCTGTGCCCGTGCGCGGCGCACCATTGCTGATCCAATTGCGAACCTGATCAATTTGCGTTTGCGATAAATAAGGCCCACCCAGAGGCATGCGCCCACCAACAATATCGCTTGCACCTTCGAGTTTTTTAATAATGTAACTTTGATCAGGATTACCGGGATTCACACGCATCAAATCCGGCATTTCATCAGCGGCTTGATTCACTAAAAATGCGTAGGAATTATCTTCGGAGTCCAAACGCAAACCGCGTGGTGCATTGGCACCTGTATGACAGTTGGTACAAATTGCACCAAAAATATTTTGTTGTAAGTCAGCAAGTGTGACTGCATCAGCTTGGTTACCTCCACCATTATTATCGGTGACAGGTAAACCCTGTTCATTCAAATCTTCACCCGAACCTGCACCACAAGCAGCCAGACAAGTAACACTTACCAGCAAATAAAATTGCAAAAATTTTTTCATGATTTTTTACCCGGTGATACAAAAAAATCAGGCGCAACAAGATTGTTGCGCCTGTGAGTTTTTAAGGGCGAGCAATTTGCCAATCGGTGTATTCGCCTGTGACATGGCCTGCAGCGGTATCACCTACATAGAAGTAAAGTGGTTTGCCTTTATAAGCCCATTGTCTAACGCCAGTGTTGACGTCGCGAACAATCACAGTGAAATCACCAAAATCT
>CAMLRJ010000009.1 GCA_946482345.1 uncultured Cellvibrio sp. | reverse complement strand
GGTGGCGTGTGGCAACCAGGCTTCGTCGAAGTGCAAGGTATCAATTTTTCCATCCAACATATTTTTCAAGGTTTCGACGTTATACAACACCCCATCATAAGTGGATTGGGTAATCGTCAAAATGCGAGGCTTTTTATTTTTTGCTTCACGCGCAAATGGATTGGCATCGATTTTTTTCTGAATGCTTTCCGGTGTAAATTCTTCCAGGGGAATGGGGCCGATAATGCCGAAGTGATTGCGAGTCGGCATTAAAAATACCGGAATCGCGCCGCACATAATAATCGAGTGCAAAATGGATTTATGACAGTTGCGATCCACCACCACAATATCACCCGGCGCAACAGTTGAGTGCCACACCATTTTGTTGGATGTGGAAGTTCCGTTGGTCACAAAATAACAATGGTCCGCATTAAAAATGCGCGCCGCATTACGTTCAGATGCAGCGATTGGCCCGGTGTGATCAAGCAACTGCCCCAATTCTTCCACCGCATTACACACGTCGGCACGCAACATATTTTCACCAAAAAATTGATGAAACATTTGTCCAATCGGTGATTTCAAAAATGCCACACCACCTGAGTGACCGGGGCAGTGCCAGGAATAAGATCCATCCTGTGCGTAATCCACCAGCGCACGGAAAAATGGCGGCGCCAATCCATCAAGATAGGATTTCGCTTCACGAATAATATGACGCGCCACAAATTCCGGCGTGTCTTCAAACATATGAATGAAGCCGTGCAGTTCACGCAAAATGTCGTTGGGGATATGGCGTGATGTGCGTGTCTCGCCATACAAATAAATCGGAATGTCCGCGTTTTTGTAGCGAATCTCTTCCACAAATGCGCGCAAGGATTTCAATGCATGATCAGTTTCTTCTTCCGATCCGGCGCCAAACTCTTCATCATCTATCGACAAAATAAAAGCCGAGGCACGTGATTGCTGCTGCGCAAACTGGGACAAGTCACCATAACTGGTAACACCCAAAACCTCCCAATTTTCTCCTTGAATAGCATCGGCCAAAGCCCTGATGCCCAGCCCAGAGGTATTTTCCGAACGGAAATCTTCGTCAATGATGACAATAGGAAAGCGAAATTTCATGGAATCTCCACAATATAAACAATAGGGGAATTTCACTTGCTGGCAGAACGCCTCTGGGTGTCGCTTGGGGTGATGCTGACGCGCATCGGACGAAACGCGATTGTAAAACAATAAAAACTATAGATCACGAATTTGTTTTGTGGTCGGGCTTCACGCCAGTCCTTTAAAGGACTAATATTGGTCTGACGTTTTTGTCCCAGGATATCAACCATGAAGCTTTCAACTCACATTAAACCCATTAGCTATCTCAAAAGCCACGCCGCCGAGATGATTAAAGACATTACCGAAAATCGGGAGCCCTTTCTTATCACGCAAAATGGGGAAGCCAAGCTTGTTGTTATGGACGTACAAACATACGAAGAACAAGAAGAAACTTTGGCAATGTTGAAATTGCTAGCGCTTGGTCGTAAAGAAATAGAGCAAGGCCGTTATCGTCCAATGAATGACGTGTTTGCAGATCTGGATAAGGATATTGAATAAGGAAATAAATGAATGCCATATTCAATAGTCATTCTTGAATCCGCAGAACAGGATCTTCAAGAAATCAAACGTTACGTGATTCAACGATTCTCATCAAAAGCTTGGAAAAAAACGTCAACTCAACTGAAAGCAACGCTAAAACAATTGCAACAATTTCCATACTCCGGAAATATTCCACAGGAAATTGCACTGTTTGAGTTGCATCAATTCCAACAAGTTATTTGTGACATGAATCGAATCGTTTATGAAATTGAACAAGATAAAATTTTCATTCACATGATTGTTGACGTTCGTCGTGACATGAAAAGCCTGCTAATGAAAAGGCTAATCAGAAAAAGCAATTAGGAATGTGGGCAATCAAGGCCCGCGTGTGCGAAGTGAAAACTACAGGAGTAATGATGGACGTCAAAAAAATTAGCGGACGATAATAAGAATCTACCATTGAAGCTTTATAAAAAAATATAAGAGAAATCAGATTTACCGCCTGAAAAATGGTATTACCGATATATTAAATTCAGATAAAAATGAAGTAAAAGCTAAACATTGATTATCTTATTTGGATATCGTTTTAATTATTTAAACGGAGAATATTGTGAAATCAAAATGGTTTAATCCTGAAAAAAATCTATTAACCCTTCCTATATTATGGGTAACAGTTTCAATTATTATTCTAACTTCATTAACGTTAGGATTTATAATCTATCTCAACACTCCACTTATTAAGGATCTATCAGCCAATGGATTTAATAATTTTGTAAAAATCTTTAGTGTGCCACTAGGAGTTTTGGCGCTGATAATTCCTATCGTTGGCCTGCTTGCGGCCAATCACAGATCCTCACAAACTAGCAGAGCAATTACCACTTCTAATTCTCAAAATAATTTCTCTAATTATTACAAGCATTTGGAAGAATTTAAGAAGCATTGCAATGAATTGAAGACAAAAGAAGATCTTCATTTTGGATTTAAGGAAATCAAAGAAATTGATTCAAGAATAATTCATAAGATTCTCTATCCAGATGCAAAAGATAAAGGAATAATTATCCCTACAATCCAGCAAATAAAACTACTGCAAACTATTCTAGAAATCTATCATTACATAATTACTATGAATATCTATAACGGACTTCATTTAATGAGTTTACCTGTTAAATTTATCAGAGCAAACAATGAACATCTGGATATTTTTTTAAAGCACATTAAATACGTAGATTTGGAGGCTCATAAAACCAGAATGCATGTCGTTGATCATGATATTTATATACTCGATGGATACTATTTTAATTATGCGAAAGAAATGATTTCAAAAATCAAATTGCTATACGAAATATTCTGTTTTGATGAAAGCTTTGATTTTTCTAGATCAGGTAAAAATGCACTGTATAATTTAGAAATTAAAATAGCAAAAAATATTCATAAAGTGTCTTATAATAAAAACGAACGGTTTGTTTGGGACGATAATACCAAAATAGTTAAATCGGAAGAAATGGTTACCAAAGAATACGACTTTAAGAGAAAAGAATTGCATGATATAAAAATTGAAATTGAAAAATTACAACAATTAAATCCATGAATTAATTGATAAATTAATTTTAAAAACATCTCGGACACCACCTCTCCAAATAACTCAACTTCCCAAACACCCCATCCCATTGCTCATGATCCGGCAAAGCGTCTTTTACTTCACTGATTACAGGCCAGAGTTTGGCAAGCTCGGCATTAAGCTCTATGAAATGTAATTGATCTTCGGGGACTTCATCATCTTCGTAAATTGCGCCAACAGGACATTCTGCTACGCAGAGATCGCAATCAACGCATAACTCTGGATCTATCACCAAAAAATTGGGGCCTTCCTTAAATGCATCGACGGGGCAAACTTCCACACAGGCGGTGTGTTTACACTTGATGCAATTTTCCGTTACCACATAGGTCATGTTTTACTCCTGCTGAGGTTAAAGGCCGAGTCTATAGTTCCTGGCGTTTTACCTGAAACAGATTGTTTTTATAAGTGATATTCAATTTGCAAATCTGGAAGATTAATCCGGGAAATCAGGCTCCAAAACTGGAAAAAGCCCTGTTTTGCACCATACTTCGGGGTAATTCCGTCTGCACGTCCAAAAGAATGAATGCCAAGCGATTTAATGAGTTACTTATCTACGCCATCCTACTTACGCTGATCGCCATGGTGTTGCATCGCTATTTGCCGGAAAAGCGGCTCAAGCTGACCGGGAATCCGGACATTTTTCATTTCCTGTGGAGTACCAATAATAAAAACCAACAGCCTATAGGTTATTGGATAGACGAACCCAAACTTATTTGGGGCTGCAACGTTGAGGAGCCTATGGGCGAATATAAAGCCTGCAGCGTTAACCTGAATGTGACCTCAAATGAAAAAGGAATGGATTTTTCTGTTTATGAAAAAATGCTCATCAGCATCGATTATCGTGGCAACAATAATCGAATGCGGATTTTCCTGCGCAATTCCAACCCTCGCTACACCCGTACCGATGACGCCAACACAGCCAAGTTTCAAGCAATCCAATTACACACCAAAGATCTGGAGAAAACCGTACCCGTTGACTTGACGGAGTTTACTGTTGCGGACTGGTGGATAGGCCAGTATGACATCCCCCGTGAAGATTCAGGCCGGGATCTTTCGAATATAATCACCGTCGGTTTTGATTTTGAAAATTTCAATTCGCCAGGTACTCACCAAATTTATATCAAAGAAGTGGTATTGGTTGGTGAGTGGATATCGGCAGCTAATTGGTATTTAATGATTCTCAGCGCCTGGTTGATCGGTATTTTTGTGTATGCGTTGAATCAATTGCGATTATTAAAACGCCAAACAGAAGAAGACAACCAACGCATTTATCAACTCGCGTTGCAAAATACCAAACTGGAACAGCAGTCCAATGAATTCCGGCGCCTTTCTACTGTTGACCCTTTAACACAATGTTTTAATCGCTTTGGCGTGCATCAAATTATCAGCAAACTTGAATCAACAGAATTTGATTCTTATTCACCGCGTTATTCATTAATTATGATTGACATCGATTATTTTAAACGTATCAACGACCGTCGCGGCCATGATACAGGAGATCGGGTGTTGCAAATGATCAGTGAGATTGTGCAAACGCGCATTCGCAAAAGCGATTATCTGGGACGCTGGGGCGGTGAAGAATTTATTGTGATATTGCCCAATACCCGCAAAGAATTTTCACTGGCACTGGCCGAAAAATTAAGATTAATTATTTACGACACAGTATTTGAACCGGACAATCCTTTAAGCGTGACAGCCAGTTTTGGTGTAGCGCAACAAGAACCCGGCGAAGATTTTGCGAGCGCATTCAAGCGGGTTGATATGGCCCTTTATTGTGCAAAAAATCAAGGCCGGAATTGTTGCGTAATGGCGAAAGATAGCAAAGAAAATCCTCAATAAGAAAATAAAAACGCTCGCGAATTGGCGAGCGTTTTTATTGTGTTTTTTACAATCAAACAAAGTATTTTTTAACGCATACTTAATTACACAGATTACCGCTTACCCTTGGCACAACAGCAGCCCCACCTGGTTTTGTGCCCTGGAAGCCAAACTCAACGGATTGCCCCGGTTGAATGGTTTTATTCCAATCCATATGCGTCACTGTATAAGGATTGCTGCCAGACACCACGCCGTTCCACAGATTAGTTACCCGAGTAGCATCAGCATAACTCCAACTGACACTCCATCCACTCAACGCACTTGATCCGGTGTTGGTGATTTTTATAGACGCCGTAAATCCATTGCCCCAATCATTGGTGACTGAATAAACACATTTTCCGTTACCCGAAGCTGCAGACGAATTTGAAGAACTTCTGGATGAGCTTGATGAACGCGACATGCTTGAACTTCTGGACGAACTTGAGCTTCTGGACAAACTTGAGACGCTGGATCGACTGGACGATCTGCTGGAACTTCTGGAAGAGCTGGAACTGATAGAACCACCTCTATCTATTTTCTCCAGCATAATTTGCGCATAACGTCTTCCGAACTCACGGTAGGATGCGGTAGTGAAATGATAAATATCCATTCCCGGCAAACCCATAGCCGATACCACATACGCATTCGGAATTAATCCAGGGAGTTTGTTCACTTCAGCATTATGCCAATGGCAGCAGGATTGATAGTCTGCATAAAGCAGTTCGCCCGCGAGAAAAGGAACGTTACCTATTCCCAGATCATTTCGTAAATCAGTGACGATTTCTTTTACCTGATGTTTCCATAAAGGATCACTGGTGTCGCTCTCGCCCTGATGAAAAATAATGCCTTTGATAACACCGACCTGCTGAGCTTTTCTTGCCATGTCCAACAGCCAGGCATAACCCCCATTAAATTGGGTGGGGATGTTCTGATTATTGCGGCCTATTGGCGCCGACTTTTGATAAAGCTCAATCGGTGTTCCCGATACTGCAGCGGGTACCAAACCAATAGTCACCGAACCGGGCATGGCATCCGCCATGGTTTTACCAAAATAATCGCCCGGGCCTATGCCACTGTAACATCGGTTGAGTGGTGGTGAAGCGGTATACCAATTGCCATAAGTACGACCCAAATTACTGCAATTTAAATCAGCCATCACTTTTACGCGTGGATGGGTGATTCGATCCTGATTTTCTATTGGCGCTGCACCTTCCATATTGGATTGGCCGAACATCAAATAGATATGAAAATTTGGATCCGGTGCAGCTGAGACTTTACTGACAACAACCAAATACAAAATTGAGAGAAACAACTTTATTAACACATTATTTTTTATGAGCATGGTTTATTCCTGAGTTGTGACTGATGATCGAACAATTATGATTATTTGAACCTTAAACCCGGAGTTCAGGTCGATCTTGAATCAGGTGATGCAGGATAGCTTTATCGGAATGCAGAATTATTCGTCACTGCAGAAAGTTGAAGTTTTATTGTCAAAAAGAGTGCGGAATGCGTGATGCTGTTCAACAAATGATGAAGAAAAAAGACGACCAGATTATCTCGGTCGTCCAAACACTCTATGTAAAAAAGAACTTATTGCGCCGCTTTAAATAGCCTCGGAAAAAACAACAGACAGATGAACAACAGGCTGATCAGATCCAATGCTCCTCCACCCGAACCCGATTGATTGGCCACAGATGAAGATGTCCTTGATGAAGACACAGATGAGGCTATGCTGGATACCGATGAGTTGCTGGAAGAAGAATGTGACGCAGAGCTTGAGCTTTCACTGCTACTTAATGAACTGGTGCTTGTGTTATTGCCATCAATCTTTTGCAGCATGAGCTGTGCGTAACGTCTTCCAAGCTCGCGATAAGATTCAGATGTGAAATGAGCAGTGTCCATACCGGGTAAACCCATGGCCGAGACAACAAATGCATTGGATAAAATGCCCGGTAACTTGTTTATTTCCGGATTATGCCAATGGCAACAGGATTGATAATCAGCATAGAGAAGTTCTCCGGCAAGAAAAGGCACATCGCCAATACCCAAATCCTGACGCAAATCGGTGACTATTTCTTTAACCTGATTTTTCCACAATGGGTCAGCGGTATCACTTTCCCCCTGATGAAAAATAATTCCCTTAATCACGCCAACCTGCTGCGCTTTTTGCGCCATATCCAACAACCATGCATAGCCACCATTAAATTGGGTTGGCATATCCTGACCGTTTCGTCCTATGGGAGCTGATTTTTGGTAAAGCTCAATTGGCGTACCGGAAATTGCCGCCGGAACCAAACCTATAGTGACGGAGCTGGGCATGCCATCCGCCATAGTTTTACCAAAATAATCTCCGGGACCAAGCCCACTCCAACAACGGTTGAGCGGTGGCGAAGCAAGATACCAATTGCCGTAGGTACGACCCAAATTACTGCAGTCCAAATTGGACATGACTTTCACACGTTCATTGGTAATTCGATCCTGAGGTTCTATCGCAGCAGAACCTTCCATATTGGATTGTCCGAACATCAAGTAGATATGAAAATCAGGGTCTGGTGCAGCCATTACCTTGCTGACAAAAATGAGATGGAGCATTGAGAGAAATAGCATTGCCGCTAAATGGTTTTTTCTGCGCATGATTGTTCCCGAACTAAAACTGATAATACGTTATGGTTATTTTGATTGAACAAAGTTCGAGGCAATGCTGAATCAGAAGCGCTGAAAAAGCCTTGCTTGAATGCAAAAATCTTGTGCTGTTGCAAAAAGTACAGATTTTTTTGCAAAAAAATCAGCTATCTGCTTCGTCATTGTCAGGCTTGTAGGCAGAAGGAGCACAACCGAATTCTTTTTTAAACATCCGATTAAAATAAGAAATGCTGCCAAAGCCAACGGCGAACGCAGCCTCTGCAACACCCATTTTTTTCTCTACCAATAATCGAGCTGCTTCGGTTAATCGCAATTTACTCAAATAAGCCGTAAAAGTCAGGCCTGTGCATTCACGCAGTATCTGATTTATTTTTGTTCTGTTTATTCCGAGTGAGCTTGCTGTAATCTCAAGACTCAAATCAGGATTTACATAAGCTTCAGCAAGGTAGTCAAGAAGCGCCGTTTTTTCTCGCTGATGTTTTGGCTCAATGTTAACTGGTTGAATCACCATCTGATTGGATGATGCGGAAGGCTTATGACTGCTGATCAATAAAGGAATAGCCCAAAAACAAAAAGCAGACCAGACAGCAGCGACAACACCTATTGCCAGGTAAATCCAAAAATGACTGCGACCTTCGAGCGTTATTGACTCAATAGCAACACTGGAAACTACATCTTTGGGGCTATGAAATGAATTGATGATTGAAAAACCGCGCACCTTGTCCATTCTTATTTTTTTATTTGCCAAATCCATTTGGTGACTTTCCAGCCACCAGCTTGAGGAATTTAACGCATTCAACTCCAGCCTGACCTCTTGCCAATTTTCGTTGCAACTTATGAGCGATTCAGACGGGCGATAACTGGTAATGTCGGCAATTTGGGTAATGCTTTCTTCATAGCTATAAAGCAAAAATATTAATGTATTGACCGGGCGGCATTTTATTTTCAGATGGATTGTTGAGTATTCAGACCAGTCCAGCAGATAACCCAATAATTTCTCATCCCAGGTTAATCCAAGATTGGCGTATGGATAAAGAGAATCGCCGGGCAATGTAAAATCAACGCTCAGATTGTACGTACTTTCGCGCAATTCAATTTTGGCAGGGGAACCTTGATTAGCGCCTGCATTTACCCATGCTTGCCAGGGAAAATGACTTTGATCGGCAGGAAGCAGACTATGGCGAATATTGGATTTTTCGATAGCAATCCACACTGCGATCAAACTCAGACATATTAATATCAAGAAAATGATTTTTATTTTTTTGAAATACATGGTTTTACAACCAGTCACTTATTATTTTGTAAATTCCAGATCGAAAAAGCCCACCTTTTGGCGGGCTTTTTCGACTTTATTTATTGCGATCTCTATTTATCACAACTTGTCGAACGCATCTGTCAGTAAGCAATCGAATCGACGATGATCGTATTCAATTACTTTTGCAGCATCCTGCGGCTGGATAATATTTTTACTCACGGCATCCTGCACTTGCTCTTCAATCGTTTTGCCGGAAATTTTTCCTGAACTTTTTGCTCTCGAAAAAGTTTGCCAGACAGGTCCCAACGCCAATAACAATTGATAGGTACTTTCAACACGCCCGGTGGCATCTTCCGGTTGATGATTGACGTAAACATATTGACCCAGATGTTGACGAACCGGATTATCTTCCAAAATCAAATCGCCCAATTCACGGATTAAATCGTCACCGGGTTTGTTGACAATTTTTCCGCAAGGCATAGCCAACCATCGTAATAATTTTGCCAAACGTCTGAGCGGGAAATTTTCGGCGAAATCACGCAAGGCTTCCTGCGCTTTGTAAATAGATTTTGCAAGTGCATATTCTGCGTGTGCATCTTCTGCACGGGTTCTCGGGTGTGCAGAATGGAATTTCAAAATCGCGCAGGCAATAAACAAGTGACTGTGCACATCACCCAAACGCGCTGATAATAATTCACGGCGTTTCAGGTTGCCGCCCAACACCCCCAATGCCACATCCGACATGGAAGCCAAAGCCGCACTCAGAATATTAATTCGCTGATACCAACGCTTGCTGAAATCATCCGCGTTGGCGGGCACACTGCTTAAACGCCCACCTAAAAATCCGAGCAATTTGGTGCGGAATAAATTACTGAATACGTGCCCCAAATGCGCTGTAAATAATTTGTCGAAGGCTTTCAATGCTTGCGCTCTGTCATCCATCTGCAAGGCTTGCATCTCTTCAAATAAATAAGGATGACAACGCATGGCGCCCTGACCAAAAATCATCAGGGATCGCGTCAGTATATTTGCGCCTTCAACCGTAATCGCAACCGGAACGCTGTGGTAGGCCGCTACAATAAAATTGCGTGGGCCCTGTTGGATTGCACGACCACCAACTATATCCATCGAATGCTCAACCGATTCACGCATCATTTCGGTAGCGTGATATTTCGCCATAGCGGTCATAACAGATGGCGCACCGGACTCGAGACCTTTGGTGACTAATTGGCGCATAGCTTCAAGAGCGTATCCAGAAGCCGCAATGCTGGCACTGGCTTCCTGCACACCTTCAAACTTGCCGACTTCCATATTGAATTGGCGACGAATACGCGCATAAGCACCAACCAATCGATAGTTCATTTCACCGCAAGCCGTGGAAAGTGCAGGCAAAGAAACACCACGCCCGGCGCCCAGACATTCGATCAGCATACGCCAACCTTTTCCAGCCATGGCAGGGCCACCGATAATCCAATCAATAGGGATAAACACATCGGTTCCGAAAATCGGGCCATTCATAAAGGGCGCACCGGGATTGTGTCGCTTGCCAATTTCCACACCCGGATGACTGGCGGGAATTAATGCGCAGGTGATGCCGTAATCGGATTTGTTGGGGTCACCCAAAAGACCATCAGGGTCGTGTAACTTGAACGCCAGCCCCACAACTGTGGCGACCGGTGCAAGCGTGATCCAGCGTTTGCTGAAGGTCATGCGTAAGCCCAGCACTTCCTGTCCTTCGTACATGCCTTTGCAGACAATACCGGTATCGGGAATGGAGCCCGCATCTGAACCGGCTTCCGGCCCGGTCAAACCAAAACAGGGGATTTCGGTACCATTGACCAAACCGGGTAACCAGCGGTGTTTTTGTTCTTCAGTACCGTACTTGACCAACAATTCGCCTGGGCCAAGGGAGTTGGGAACCATCGCGGTCACTGCAGCGGTTTCCGAACGGCTGGCAATTTTGCTCATGATGCGGCTTTGCGCATAAGGGCTGAAATCAAGGCCACCAAATTCACGGGGGATAATCAATCCGAAAAACTTTTTCTCTTTCAAAAATTGCCAGGCTTCGGGGGGCAGATCCTTACGTTGGCTGCGGATTTCCCACTCATCCAACATGTCACAAAGTTGATTCACTTCGTTGTCCAGAAACGACTGCTCTTCCGCCGTTAATTGCGGCAGCGTAATTTGTGCAAACTCGCTCCAGTCAGGTTTGCCGCTGAATAATTCTTTTTCCCACCAGGTGGTACCTGATTCCAATGCCTCGCGCTCGGTAACGCTCATCGGTGGCATGGATTTTTGCAGGTAATTAAAAACCGGTTTGGTCAGTAAAATGCGACGCAGGGGCCCCAGATTCAAGACCACCAATATCACCGCCAAAGGTACTACTAACCAGGGTGACAGCATGGTTTCAGTGATAGCCCCCAAAATTAACCAGGCAATCAAAACCAATGACGACGCAGCAGCAAGTGCTACCTGCCGGTAAATCAGAATTGCCACCAAAAGCCAGATAACCAACAACGACAATATCAACATAGGATGCTCCTTTTTACCGAGTTCTTGAATATAAGGTAGCTTATTTTAGCTGCCATCTTGAAATATTTGTTGCACAGACCCACGACTTATTTCCATAACCACAAAAAGCCACTAAAAATGTAACCATTTTCAAATTTTGAAAAAAATAATGCCATTAATTTCAATTAGTTAAATTATTTATATTGCCATTCATCACTTTTAATGATTGAAAATGTAATCGTTTTCAGATTAGGATCAGCATCTTTCCACCAATGCAGTCTGTAATTAACAATAACAAACTTGAGGACAATATGAAAAAAAAGTACATCTTTAAAAAAACGCTTATTTCCAGCTTGGTCGCCTCAGCCACTTTGAGTGGTTTTGTTTACGCTCAGGACGATGTAGAAGAAGTGACAGTAACGGGTATTCGCGGATCACTGGAAAGATCTATTGATATAAAACGCAACTCCAGTTCGATAATTGATGCCATCAGTGCAGAAGATATCGGCAAACTGCCGGACATTACCATTGCCGATTCACTGCAACGCGTGAGCGGAATCCAGATTCGTCGTTCCGCAGGTGAAGGCTCAACCGTCAATGTTCGCGGCTTGCCGCAAGTCAGCACTCAGTTAAACGGCGAACAATTTATCAGCACCGGTTCAATTACAACCCTGCAGCCTGACTTTGCGGATATTCCGGCTGAGCTGCTGTCCGGTGTGGAAGTAGCCAAATCAGCTGAAGCCAAAACTCTTTTTAGTGGTGTTGCCGGTACAGTCAATTTGAAAACACGCCGTGCATTGGATCTGAGTGATGGCTGGACTTTTGCTGGCTCTGTTGAAGGTTCCGATGGCTCTTACACTGATGACATGGGTAAAAAGTTTGCCGGTTTTGCAGGCTTCAATAATGGTGACATGGGTGCGACGCTGACCGTTTCAAAATCCGATGCTGAGCTCGCTGATTATCGTTACGGTATGTACAACGATTGGTGGTTCCGCGGTTATCACGAAAACGGTAATGCCAACTGGCCAGGTTGGACTCCCCCTGCGGATCAAACCGGTGATGGCGATACTAACGATGCATTGTTCGGCACCATCGATTATGGCGTCACCAATCGTTTGACCGAGCGTGATCGCTTGTCAGTTGCATCATCATTTCAATTCAAACCGACTGATGATATTGAATTGATCGCGGATATTTTTCACACCCAAATGGATCAATACACGCGTACCAACGGTGTAGTTGCCGATAACGCATGGGGTCAATGGGATTGGTTGGATCAGCTCAATCCGGTTAATCGCGGCCCAAGTTTTGAGGGTCACACCACTGAAGATTTATACACAGCAACACAATTTAATTTGATGGCACCGCGTGTAACTGCCAAAGCAGAAAGTCAGGCGACTACACGCGAATCCACCAACATAAATTTGCAGGGTAATTTTCAGGTTAACGATATTTTCAAAGCCAGTGTGCGTTATGTTCACGGTGAAGCGACTAACGAACAAACCGGTAATTATGCTGATGCGTTTATTACCAGTGGTGCGCAACACAATTTGGTGAGAACCGTAAACGGTGTGCAATTACCAGTGAACCCGGGTGGTGAATACGATCCCATCAATACTAATGGTCGCATTTTGGTGCAAGCGGATATGAGTGGAAAGTATCCGAAATTTGTTTACCCAACCGGCTTCGGTGATGACATTAATAATTACGCGTTAGTTTCCACTTTCTCTGAACATAATCGCGATGATGAAAGCACCTTGGATGCATTGCGTTTTGATGGCAGTTTTGAATTTGATAACGGCTCGTTTGATTTTGGTTATCGCATTGCCAATCAAGATGTTAAAGCGCGTACTTATGATTTGGCTGCACCTTTCACTCGCCCTAATGCCGATGGCGACAATGAAACAGCTTACGCAAAATGGAAAGACACGGGCATCAGCATTAGTAATGGTGGCGACACCATCGGTCGTTTACTGACATTCAGTGAGCTGGATGATATGGGCTACATTTATCAAGTCAGTGATTTTGGTCCTGCTGATACAGGTGGTCGTTCCTATTATTTTATTAATCCAAAAGTGATGGATAACGCTAAACAATTCCAAAACTCTTTGTATGAAGGCAACATCGAAGTCACTAACTGGATTCGCTCATATCAAGTTGAACAAGAAAGCCACACGCTTTATGCACAACTGAATTTGCAAGGTGAATTAGGTGTTCCTTATCAAATGAACTTTGGTATGCAGGCGATACAAAATCTGTACGACATCACCAACTACACCGCTGATCCAACCGGTTCTGTCACTGTTAATGGTCAAGAGATGCTGGCGATTAGCGGTACACCCGGTGCGAAAAAATCAACACAGGTAACATCACGTCACACTGTCGATTTTTTACCACGCTTTAATATTGGTCTGGATGTAGCAGAAGATCAAAAAGTGCGTTTCTCTTACAGCAAAACCATGACACAAATGGATGCGAATAATTTGGGCCTGGGTTTGAGCTTGACTACTAACTACGATGAAAATCTGGGCGCATTTCGCGTGGTATCCGGATCTTCTGATGGCAGCCCATTATTAAATCCATGGCGTTCAGAAAATATGGATTTAACTTATGAGTGGTATTTCAATGACCTGAGTTTATTGAGTGCAGGTGTTTATTATTTGGATATCGAATCGGCGATTGGTAAAACCAGTTCAAAAGTGTTCGATATTCCAGACTCGGATGGTGTTGTTCGTGCTAACAATGGTGCGGGGATTGATATCACTCGTTTAACCAACGTGCCAGGCAGTTCGATTCAAGGTTTTGAAATTTCTTATCAACAAGCTTACGAATTCTTGCCAGGATTTTTAAGCGGCCTTGGCAGTACTATCAACTACACTTATTCTGAAAGTGAAAGCGAAGATAAAGATTTCTACGGAAATTCTTTGCCAATGGCTGACAACTCGGAAGATCAAGTCAACATGATTTTGTGGTACCAAAAAGATGCCTGGCAAGCACGTTTGGCTTACAACTATCGCAGTGAACGTTACATAGGCAAGCCCTGGAATGATGGCCACCCAATGGCTTGGTGGTCAGCGCCGACGACCTATGTTGATATGTCGGTGAGTTATGACATCAACGAAAATTTCACTGTGTATTTGCAGGGCCAAAATATCACCGAAGAGCATGAAGAAACTTACATGCAATGGAGTGATTTAATGGTGAACCAAAACGTGTATGAAGCGCGTTACACTCTGGGTGTCAGAGCAAAATTCTGATTGTGGTTGCCCTGAATGAAAATCCCCGCTCTGCGGGGATTTTTGGTTTTTAACAAAAAAGTATTTGCATCATGAAAAAAATAATCATATTGGGCGGTGGCACAGCAGGCTGGATGGCAGCCAGTTTATTTGCACATCACTGGATAAAAAAAGGCATTGCCATTGAACTGATTGAATCCAGCGATATTGGCATTATTGGCGTTGGTGAAGGCTCTACACCTGCGCTCAAATTATTTTTCGATCAATTGGCGATTGATGAGGCTGAATGGATGCCTGAATGCAATGCGACTTTTAAGTCGGGTATTCGTTTTGAAAGCTGGACACATAGGCAAGGTTGCGAATCTTACTTTCATCCCTTTGCTTCAGTATTGGATAAACACAGTTTGCCGATGTTTATGCACAATGCGCAGATGCGATTAAAAGGTTTGGATGTAGATGCACATCCCGATCGTTTTTTTGTTGCCAATCTTGTTGCCAAAAAATCGCTGGCTCCGAAAGCACCTTATCACTTTCCGTTTGAAATGTTGTATGGCTATCATTTTGATTCGCATCTCTTGGGAAAATTTATTGCTAAAAAAGCGACAGCGTTGGGCGTCACTCACAAAATTGCCAGCATTGCGTCTGTAAACCAAACTGAATCCGGTGATATTCAATCAGTCACCAGTACAACAGGCGAAATATTCGAAGCTGATTTTTTTGTCGATGCTACAGGTTTTGCATCGGTTCTGCTGCAAAAAACCTTGCAATCACCCTTTGTAAGTTATCGACAACATTTATTTAATGATTCAGCAATTACCTTGCCTGCAGCAATAGGTGAAAAAATTCCATCTGAAACCTTATCTGTTGCTATGAATAATGGCTGGCGCTGGAAAATTCCACTGACCAATCGATACGGCAATGGCTATGTTTATGCATCGGATTTTTGTTCAGCCGATCAAGCCGAAGAAGAGTTGCGACGCAGTTTGGGATTGCTTGATGATCCTGTTGAAGCCCGACATTTAAAAATGAAAGTCGGGCGAGTCGAATCCCATTGGTTTAAAAATTGTTTGGGGGTGGGCTTGTCACAAGGGTTCATTGAACCGCTCGAAGCCACGGCATTGTTTTTGGTGCAACAAACCATCGGTATTTTTATTGATAGCATTGAGCGCGGACAATTTTTAGATGCTTATCGTGCTGAATTTAATCAACGCATCAATCAATATTTTGATAACACACGCGATTACATTATCACTCACTACAAAACCAGTAATCGAAAAGATACAGAATATTGGAAGGCCAATACTGAAAGCCTGGATGATTTACCACCGAATCTTGTACAGCTTTATAATGGCTGGATGTCAGGAAAAGATATAGCAGCCGAAGTCGAGCGATTAAAAATTTCCCAATATTATTCCGGTCCTTCCTGGTATTGCATTATGGCTGGCATGGGGATTTTCCCGGAGCCCGAAAAACTACGCAAACCGGAAAAGAAAGATTTTCAATACGATCTACGCAAGCTGGATGATTTTTTGGAACGCTGCAGCATTAACTTTGAAGATCACGCGACATATTTGTCCGAACAATAAAAATCCCGGACAAGCCGGGAAAAATGGAGAGGGAAGAAAACTTTACGCAAGATTACACTTTGAACGAATCGATTTGTTTTTTCAGTTCGCCAACTTCGTGAATTAACTGACTGCCGCCGGCGTTAACAACCTGGGCATTTTCTGCTACACGTTCGGATAATCCATGGATCGCCGTGATGTTTTTGCTCACTTCATTGGCAACGGTATTTTGCTCATGTGATGCAGTTGCAATTTGATGGTTCATGTCATTAATGATGCGAATATTACTGCGAATCTTGTCCAATGCTCCGCCAACTTTGGCTGAGGTTTCTATGGTTTCCTTGACTGATGAGGTACTGGCATTCATTGCCTGATGCGCTTCATCGGCTGCGCGTTGCAATTGGATAATAATGGATTCAATTTCTTCTGTGGATGTACGCGTTTTTTGTGCAAGAGAACGCACTTCGTCCGCCACCACCGCAAATCCGCGACCTTGTTCACCGGCACGTGCCGCTTCAATCGCTGCGTTTAATGCAAGCAGGTTGGTTTGTTCTGCAATGGTTCTGATCACTTCCATTACTGATCCGATATTGACCGAATTATTTTTCAACACCTGAATTTTTTGTGCGGTGGATTGAATTTGATCTGTCAGGCGATTCACTTTATCCAGTGATAGCGCCACAATTTCATTACCTTCATCAACCAACACGCTGGTGGCATTGGTACGATCTGCTGTGTCATTGGCATGGCGGGCAATTTCGTTGGCAGAGGCAGACAACTCTTCTACCGCAGCGGCCACCAATTCAATTTCACGCAATTGTTGCGATGTGGAATGCACTGTATTTTCGGTTGCACCGCCCATGGTATTAACGTTGGTGCGCACCTTGTCATTTACCTGCACCACATTGCGAATAATCATGGCGATGTGTTCCATCACCCGGTTGAAATTATGCGCCAATTCAGCAATTTCATTTTGGCTCGCCGTTGGCAATCGGTGGGTTAAATCACCACCACCATCCGCAATAGCGCTGAGTGAATGCGTCACTTCCGACACAGGCGCCAACACCAAACTGCGCATCAAAAAATACACGGTAATCAGGCTTGCCGCTAAAAGCGCAAAAACCGTCAAGGTATTGCTTTTAACCTGCTGGCCCAAGGCTTCTTTTACTTCCGCTGTAGAAAACGTAATGGTGTAGCTACCAATTTTGCTACCGTTATACATGATGGGAATATCTTCGCGGGTGATCTTGCCTTCACTACGGTCTTCGTCATCAGCATCCGCCAATTTTTGGCCTCTGTGATCGACTACGTGAACCTCGGTTACCAAAGCAGTACCCACCAAAGATTTTGCGATGGCTTCAACTTGTTGGAAATCATATGCAAACACCGCTTCGAGAATAGAACTATTGGTGAGTTCTATCATTGCCTCTATTTCAGCATTTAATTTGATTTCCTGATTTTTTGCTGCCAACCGGTAGTTGGTGAACGCGACCGCAAATGCAATCAGTACCATTGCAACCGCAAGCGCGATCATAAGCTTGGTGAGTAACGACTTCTTTACCATTCTATCCCCCGACAGGTTCATCTCGAACCTTTGTTTTGCCTGCTTCTATTTGTCTATGTGGCCACTGCCCGAATGGACGAGTGATTTCTACCAGTTTTTTTGAGTATAGACAGCAGTTCTAAAACTTGCCTCTTGGGATAGAAAAAGTTCTGTTAATCAATCAGTTATTCGTCTGCTTCATCCTCGGCAGACGCACTGATCATACCCAGCTCTTTCAACTTCCGGGTCAGGGTATTGCGCCCCCAACCCAGCAGATTGGCAGCATCGCGTTTGCGACCAGCAGTGTATTTGAGCGCAGTTTCAATCAGTGCGCGCTCAAACGTAGGGACTGCCTCACTGAGCAACTGGTGATGCCCGCGCGCCAATGCCATATCTGCCCAATGGCGCAGGGCTTTTTCCCAATCATCGGCGGGTGTTGAGGTTTCTTTGGTATCCAGTAATTCAGGCGGCAGATCGGCAACATGCACTTCGCGACCGGATGCCATCACCGTAATCCAGCGACAGGTATTTTCCAGCTGACGGACATTTCCCGGCCAGGGCAGGGAACACAAAAATTCTTCTGTTTCCGTCAATAAAACTTTGGGGTCCACATTCAATTCATTAGCGGCTTTGTGCAAAAAAAATCTCGCCAATTTCGGAATGTCTTCGCGACGATTGGCCAATTTCGGAATATGAATTCGAATCACATTTAAACGATGAAATAAATCTTCACGGAAACGATTATCGGCAACCAGTGTTTCCAGATTTTGATGTGTGGCCGCAATAATACGCACATCGACTTTCACCGGTGTGTGCCCACCCACGCGATAAAATTCTCCGTCAGCCAGAACACGCAACAAACGTGTTTGGGTTTCAGCGGGCATATCGCCAATTTCATCCAAAAATAATGAGCCGCCATTCGCTTGTTCGAATCGACCCTGACGTTGTGCCGCTGCGCCAGTGAACGCACCTTTTTCATGACCGAATAATTCTGACTCCATTAAATCTTTTGGAATTGCTGCCATATTCAATGCGATAAAGGGGCCATTACGACGTGGACTGTGTCGATGCAATGCACGCGCAACCAATTCTTTTCCCGTACCCGATTGCCCATTAATCAACACCGTAATATTGGATTGAGACAAACGACCAATTGCGCGAAATACTTCTTGCATCGCCGGCGCTTCACCAATAATTTCGGTGTGGGCTTCAACTTCGTCAGTTTGTTTTTCCTGTTGATGTTTTTGTTCTTGCGCGTGTGCCAGTGCACGTTGTGTTACAGCGACAGCATCATCCACATCAAAAGGTTTAGGCAAATATTCAAACGCGCCACCTTGATAAGCAGCGACAGCACTATCCAAATCAGAATGTGCAGTCATGATGATAATTGGAATTTGTGGATGATTGGCGTGTACGTTACTCAGCAACGCCAAACCATCAATACCCGGCATACGGATATCGCTGATAATTGCATCGGGAGTATCGCGATTAATTTGATTTAATGCGCTGTCACCTGTTTCAAAAATTCGCGTTTCAATATTGGCTTGTTGCAGTGCTTTTTCCAACACCCAACGAATTGAACGATCATCATCAATAATCCAAACTTTGTTAGTTTTCTGCATGGTGATTTTCCATTGGTAAATAGAGTGAAAAACGCGTTTGTCCGGGTTCACTTCGGCACTCAATCAGGCCGTTATGTTGATGGATCAAATGCTGTGAAATTGTTAATCCCAAACCCGTACCTTCCGGGCGGCCCGATATCATCGGATAAAAAATATGTTCAATCATTTCAGCGGGAATACCGGGGCCGTTATCGATAATATCGACACGACATACCAGCGGATGATGCTTGCGGCCAATGGTGTAATGACGCTGAATGCGCGTACGAATTTGAATAACTGCATTGAGCGTATTGGATTCAATCAATGCCTGCATTGCATTGCGCACAATATTCAGCAAGGCTTGAATCAACATTTCCTTATCGCCTTGTAAATTGGGAATACTGGGATCGTAATCGCGAATCAATTTAATTCTGTCGCGACACTCTGCACGAATAACACTGGTGACACGCTCAACGGCTTCGTGGATATTCAACCATTGCCATTTCGGTAATTGATTAGGCCCCAACATGCGATCAACCAGATTTCGCAAACGGTCAACTTCATCAATAATCACATTGGTGTATTCCGATAAAGTTTCATTCGGCAATTCACGTGCAAGCAATTGCGCAGCACCGCGAATTCCACCCAAAGGATTTTTAATTTCATGCGCCATGCCACGAATCAAATTGCGCGTGGTTTCATGGGAATTGGTCATCATTTCTTCACGGCTGATTCGCAGCAATCTATCCATAGGTTGAATTTCCATAATCAAACCTTCGTGATCACCAAAAGGAGTGACTGTGTAATCAACTGTGATATTGCCTGTTCCCGGCAATTGCCAATTGGCATGGCGTTTGGTGTAGTGATTTCCCTGTGCCGCCGCCTTGCGCAATTGCTTTTCGGTGTCGTCTGATTCATAAAAAAAATGGGTGATAACCTCACCGGTATTGCCTTCATTACTCATGGCAAGAAGTGCTTCCGCTGCCGGATTCATATGACGCAACAAAAGCTCACCATCAACCAGAACTATGGCTGTACTGAGATTGTCGAGAATGGATTTATAGATGTCACCAGGACTCACGCCGCATTACTCCAAAATGCCTCTCCGCAGGGCATGAATATAAATGCAAAAAGCAAACCAACTTCCTGTTGAGCAAAAATGACCTGAAAATGCAAAGGTTTTATCTGGCACTTACGCAAAAACAGCAAAGCACCGCACCATCATGGTGCCTTTAAAAAACAGAATTCTTTCGCTAATTTTTTCTGACTACCGGGCGAATCACATTCACCGTTAAAGGGGCTGATTTGCCCAGAGAATTACCCTGCTGGTCAATCACTTCGACTGTAAGGGTTCTGGCACCACGGGGCACGTCCTGAATGACTATGCTGGCAGAGCGGGTTTCTTCTATCAGTTCGCTATCCAGATAATAAGTCACCAAATGATCCGGATGCAGGCCGGGTGAAATATTGACTGCAACAGCCAGATCCCTTTCCCCCGGCGGGATGACCACCTGATCACGGGGACTAATAATGTCGATCTCATAACTCACGGATTGCGGCTGCTGCGCTCGGACCGGCGTTTCGCTGAAACCTGTTTCCTGTGCTGGCAAGGTATTGATTTCACGTAGTTTGACTGCCTGAGCATCGTCATTTGGCGGGCTGTCTGTGTAGACAACATTGCCATCTTTATCGACAGTTTTATAAATTTCGGCACAGACACCGAAAGAGAGGCAAATGAGAATAAGCAAGAGTGCGCGCATAGAAAAATCCCGTCTGGAGATTTCCAGAGATTACGCCTGATCCTGAAAAAGAAAAAGCCCGCAGATCACTCTGCGGGCTTCAATTATCGTCCAATCATCGAAAGATCGATAATTACACGCTGTAGTACAACTCGAACTCTACAGGGTGCGGAGTCATATCAACGCGTTGGATATCAGCGCGCTTCAACTCAATGTAAGACTCGATGAAGTCTTTGCTGAATACACCGCCACGAGTCAGGAACTCATGATCAGCTTCCAGCGCTTGCAGAGCTTGCTCCAGAGAGGCACAGACTTGCGGGATTTGTGCTTCTTCTTCCGGCTCCAGATCGTACAAGTCTTTGGTTGCTGGCTCGCCCGGGTGAATCTTGTTTTGAACACCGTCAATGCCCGCCATCAACAAAGCAGCGAAGCAGAGGTATGGGTTAGCAGTTGGATCAGGGAAACGGGTTTCGATACGTTTTGCTTTCGCACCTTGTACGAACGGAATACGGATAGAAGCAGAGCGGTTACGTGAAGAGTAAGCCAACATAACGGGCGCTTCGAAGCCTGGAACCAAACGCTTGTAAGAGTTGGTTGAAGCGTTACAGAAAGCGTTCAGTGCTTTAGCGTGCTTGATGATACCGCCGATGTAGTACAGGGCAGTTTCGCTCAGGCCAGCGTAAGCGTCACCGGCAAACTGGTTAACGCCAGCTTTGGAGAAAGACTGGTGAACGTGCATACCTGAACCGTTGTCACCGATCAGTGGTTTCGGCATGAAGGTAGCGGTTTTACCGTATTGGTGAGCAACGTTATGTACGCAGTACTTGAGGATTTGCACTTCGTCCGCTTTCTTCACCAGAGTGTTAGCGCCTACGCCGATCTCACATTGGCCAGCGTTAGCCACTTCGTGGTGGTGAATTTCAATTTCCAGGCCCA
>CAMLRJ010000008.1 GCA_946482345.1 uncultured Cellvibrio sp. | reverse complement strand
TGCCTTCAATTTGATCGCGCAAACGACGCAACGAATAGGGGCGGCGTTCGTTGATACTGAATTGTAGTTCTCGTAATGCATTATCCACTTCGCGTGACGCAGTCACTTTGCCCAAGGGTTTGGCGAGACGGGTTTTGAAATCAGCAGCAGAGTGAACATCCAGTGCTTGCCGAACCGGATGACTCAATTCATCGGCGGAACAAAGGTCAGCACTGTATTCCTCGTCGCTGGTTTTCCTGGTCAGGAGCGAAAAAATCAAAAAGCACAAGGTATTCAAACCAACCGAAATCAGCGTTACCTGGCTCCAGTAGTTAGGCCCCACAGGAATAGCAAAATCGGTAAAAGGAAGCTGGATATAGTGGATGCCGGTCATCATAGGTAGCAATAATCCCAGCGCCCAGACAAAAGTGCCAATAGCCAGGCCGACAATAACGCCTCGACGACTGCCCTGGCTCCAGAAGACTATCGCAAAAGTTCCCGGCAGGAATTGCAGGGTTTCGATAAAGGCTGTCATTGCCAGATTGGTCAAGCTGTACTGATTATCAAGTGTCCAGTAAAACAGGTAGCCACCGAGGAAAATAGCGGCGATCAGAATCCGTCGAATCCAGAGCAGTTGGCTGTAGAGATCATCTTTGGTTCGCAGCTTGAGAATAGGTAGCAGCAGATGATTCATCACCATGGTTGATAGTGCCAATGAGATCACCACCATAGCACCGGTCGCTGCGGACAATCCGCCGACAAATGCCAGCAAAGTCAGCCCTGGAGAACCAAAAGCAATGGGGACTCCCAGAGTGTAATACTGGGGTGGCAAGTTGACTGACAAATCGGCTCCTGCCCAGAGAATAGGAAATACGGGTATGGCCATCAGCAACAGAAATAAGGGGAAGGCCCAGGTCACTGTATGTGAATTTCGCATCAGAGGGTTTTCTGCCAGCCCCAGATGAAAAATGTGCGGCATGGTCACAGCCGTGGCAACGAATACCAGTAACAGGGTGTGTGCCGAGTCATTGTGGATAGGCTGGTGTAACAACGCCAGATTTTCGGGGTGATCCAGAAGCCATCTATCAAGACCATCAAGTCCACCAAATACACCAAAAACTGACAGCAAACCTATGGCCGTCAGTGCGCAGACTTTTAGCAAGGACTCAAATGCCATGGCGGTAACCAGTCCCTTGTGCTGTTCACGGTTGGCACCGAATGAAATGGTAAATAACGCCAGAATCACGCAATAACAGAGCGCCATTACCGCTTTGAAGGTCAAGCCTGATTCGTCATTGGGCAGGTGGGGATTGGCGCTGACGGTCAGGATATGCATGGTGTCCGCAATGGCCTGTATTTGCAGTGCCATCAAGGGCAATATGCCGCCGAGCATGCAGAGTGTTGTCAGGGCGCCTATGGTGCGGCTGTGATAGCGGAATACCAGAAGGTCAGCAAGTGAATGCACCTGATGGCGCCGTGCCAGTTCCGCCAGCGGTGCAAGCACAACAGGTGCGAACAAAAAGAGCGCACCGGTTCCGAGATAGTAAGCCAGTGCACCATAACCGTATTGAAAGGCCAGATCCACAACACCATAAAAAGCCCAGGCGCTGGCAAAAATGCCCAGAGACAAAATGTAAGTCACCGGATGACTGGTGATCTTGTCGGGAATAAATCCTCTCTCGGTAATGTAGGCTATGCCGAATAGCAGCAGCAAATAACCTAACCCTATGAGTACAACCTGGCTGGGATCAAAATTCATATCAGTCAAATTCGTGGTAATTCTTGCGTTTAATCTGCATCACAAATGCCAGCAGAATCACCAATGCCCATGCGATAAACGGGCGATACCATGCGCCCTCGGGGTCTAATATCCAGTTGAGCAAGGTTGGTGAAAAAATATAAGCGATGAGCAACAGCAAAATGACCAGACGCGCGTTATTCATGATTGTTATTCTGCATTGAGTTAACGATTTTCGGGCAGTGTAGCCCAATCCAGGCTTTCTGTAATAGCCGAAAGAATGCAGAAACTATTCCATTTATGAAAAGAGTTTTTTTGGCAGACTAAACAACTTGATCCTTTGTTGGAATTCGAGTCAATTGCCAATTGGATATTGCCCAATCCAGCAGCTGGTTTGGAGTTTGATGTTTTAATTCTGCAGGTGGATGTTGCCCCAAAAACTGCAAAGCGTGCCAAAGATTCTGATTGGCATTTTCAGGATTAATTCCGGGTGCTTTATTTTGTTTGCTGAGTTTTTGTCCATTCGGCATGATCGCCAGAGGCAGATGACCAAATTGTGGTGTGTTTGCTTTGAGTAAATTGAAAAAAAATATTTGTCGTGCAGTGACATCCAACAAATCCCGTCCCCTGATGATATGCGTGATTTTCTGTTCAATATCATCCAGTACAACGGCCAGCTGATAAGCATAAAAACCATCACGACGTTTTAAAATTTGATCGCCTGCTTCAGTGCGTAAATTCTGTATTTGCAGCCCTTGAATCAAATCAACAAATGTTTGTGTTTCTGAAGATCTGTGATCAGGTAAATCATAAAGTTTCAATCGCCACGCACAGGGAAATTGCACATCTGTTTGTCGGTTGCGACAGCGTCCTTGATAAATTCCCTGTGTGATATGCAATTCCTGTCGCGAACAATCGCAGGCGTAAATCCAATCGCGGGATTTCAAAAAATCCAAACATTTTTCATAAGCATCATGACGATGACTTTGGTAAAGCACCGGGCCATCCCAAAAAAGATGATGAGCTTCAAGACAGTGCAAAATTTCATCGGCAGCACCGGCTTGTTCACGAGGAGGATCAAGATCCTCCATGCGTACCAGCCATCGTCCTTTGTGGGAGCGGGCATCAAGAAAGCTACCCAGTGCGGTAACCAGAGAACCAAAATGGAGTGGGCCTGAGGGAGAGGGCGCAAAGCGCCCTGTATAAGGTTGTTGCTGACCTGTGAAGGTCATTGCAATCAGCTACCGACTTGTTTTTCTTTGATTTCTGCCAGAGTTTTGCAGTCAACACACAAGGTGGCAGTGGGGCGAGCTTCCAGGCGACGTATACCGATTTCAACACCGCAGGCATCGCAATAACCGTAATCATCGTTCTCGATTAACTCCAGAGTAGAGTCAATTTTTTTGATGAGTTTACGCTCGCGATCTCGTGTGCGCAGCTCAAGGCTGAACTCTTCTTCCTGACTGGCACGGTCAGCCGGATCAGGGAAGTTAGCCGCTTCATCCTTCATATGGCTAACAGTGCGGTCAACTTCTTCCATTAACTCCGAGCGCCAGTTCAGCAGCAATTGTCTGAAGTGAAGCTTTTGATTGTCATTCATATAGCTTTCGCCTTTCTTTTCCTCATAAGGAACAAAAGGACGCAAGGCCAGGGTTTCAGTAGATGGACTTTTTTTCGCCATAAATCAGCCTCGTAAGACTCGCAGTATCAATTCCCTGCGCTCGGATTTATACCAAGGCAGAATCAAGAAGGGGCAGCAAACTATCAGATAAGGGTAGCTCTGGCTAGAATTTTTTCTAATCATAATTGACTCTTATCTCTCGATTGCCAATTCACCACCGCCACTGCTCCCAATATCAAAGCGGCGGCTGAAAATTCCGGCCATCCCGGGGTTTCGTTGAGTAGCCAGATGCTGCTGAAAACGCCGATTAGCGGAGTTAGCAGGGACGACAAAGATGAAATGCTGACGGGGGTGATTTCAATAATCCTGACCCATGCCCAATAACAAAACATAAAGGCAATCAATACGTTGTAGATAATGCCCCAGATAATCAGGCTGCTGGGCAGTTTTACCGGGATTCCATCCACCGCTGCCGCTCCGATAATGGTTGGCAGGCTGGCGAGCAACAATAGCCATCCGGTCAACACAACTGAATTGACGGGTAATGCCCAGCGCTTCATCAGATTGGTTCCCAATGCCCAACACCAAGCCGCAGCGAGCATCAGTAATGCGCCTATTAATAACGAAGTCTGATTACCCTGATGTGACCATTGAAAAATACTGTCGATCATTAAGGTAAAGATGCCACCCATGCCGAGTATCAGGGCGATCAGAGTGCGTGAATTAAACGGGTCTTTTAGAATCCAGACAGACAACAAAACTGCCCAGATGGGCATGGTGTAACCCAGCAAGGCAGATCGTCCTGCCGGTAAAAGGCTTAAGCCATAAGTCGCCATTAAATTCCAGGCAAAAATATTGAATAAACAAATCCAGAAAACTTTTTTCCAATGAATTTTTGCAATCGATAATTGGTGTCCACCCAATTTGGCGATGAGTAAAATTCCCAGCCCTCCGGTGAACAAACAAAATCCACGAAAAGTAAGTGGTGGCACTTCATTTAAGATGGTTTTCATGATCGGCCAATTGATTCCCCATCCAATCGCCATGCCCAATAATAACAACAAGCCTTCCAGTGAAAGGCGAACATTTTTCGGCATAAAATAAACTTGTTCGAAAGAAAAAACAGCGGCATTCAAGAAATAAGTGCCGCCATTTTATGAGTGATAAATAAAATTATTTGGGTGGAAATTGCATCAATGTCTGACGAATATTTTCACGCAATTTGGGTTCGGATTTAAGGCTGAAATAGAGTAGAGGAACCCCTTCTGCGTTACCACGCCAGATTAATGTATTACTGGCCTGATCAGTGATATCAATAATGATTACACCTTCCTGTTTGCCCTGCCCGAGCGTTTTGCCTGTGCCCAAACCGAAGCTGCCATTACGACCAATTGGCAAACCTATGCCAATACCGATACTGGTATTACCCCCTTTGCTAACCCTGGAAAACACTTGCAAATCCACCAAAACATCTGCGTTTTGCGTCACCAATTGATAGCCCTGGGATTGCAGTTGTTGATCCACAAGTTGTTGCAAATAAGCCTTGTCCGTACCCGCTATGTCCACAGTCGCTGCACGCCAGCTGTAGGTTTTGATATTGCTGAAATCTGTGCCTGATTTGAAGTCATCTGCATATTTTACCGATGCGCAGCCTGAAATCAGGATCAGTAACACAAAGGAAATGAATTTGGATAAACGAAGCATTTTGGAGTTCTCCTCAACCTGTACTGGAGAATTCTAGTCGCAAGATACCTTTTCGTATACCGGCACAAGTCGCAATCTGGTAAAAGTTTGTAGTAAAAGAATTGCGAACCCCGAGCTTTTAAATCAGACTTGCGCAGCTTTTTATTTAAAAGGGTTGGGGATAAGCGTGGATTTAATTTTGATTTTCAAAGCAATTGTGATGGGTATTGTTGAAGGCTTAACTGAATTTCTACCCATATCCAGTACAGGCCATTTGATTGTAGTTGGCGACCTTATCGGTTTTAAAAACGATGGGCATGTATTTGAAATTGCAATTCAGCTGGGCGCAATTTTGGCGGTAGTTGTTGAATATCGTAAAAAGTTTACCCAGGTTGCACTGGGCATGTTCAATGACAATCAATCACAGCGTTTCATTATGAATTTGTTGATTGCTTTTTTACCTGCGGCAATCATCGGTGTGATGTTTATTTCGATCATCAAAACTTATTTGTTTAATCCACTCAGCGTCGCCACTATGTTAATTCTGGGTGGCTTAGTGATTCTATGGGCAGAACGTCGTCAACATCAGGAACGCGTCAGTAGCGTAGACGATATGCAATGGACTGATGCACTCAAAATCGGCTTGTTTCAAGTGGTCTCAATGATCCCCGGAACATCGCGTTCAGGCGCAACAATTATTGGTGGATTATTTATTGGATTAAATCGAAAAGTTGCCGCTGAATTTTCTTTTTTTCTGGCAGTGCCGACAATGTTCGCCGCCACTTTTTATGACATCTACAAACACCGCGAATTTTTAGACGCAAGTGATGCCCCGGTATTTGCTGCCGGTTTTATTACCGCATTTTTCAGCGCCTGGCTCGCCATTAGAACCTTGGTGCGTTTTGTTGCAAATCACACCTATGAAATATTTGCCTGGTATCGCATTGTGTTTGGTTTAATTATTTTGATTACGGCTTATTTTGGAATTGTGAAGTGGGGTGCCTGAAACAATATTCAAAAAATTCTTCCAAAAAATAACCCGCCTGATTTCTCACGCGGGTTATTTTTTATTCAAGTGAATAGAAAAATTATGGCGTAATTTTTCCAACACCGGCATTGGCTTTAACTTGTGTGCGTACATCAACAGCACTCGTTAATGGCGTATAGCTGTAATGATCGGAGGGTGACCAGGTAACAGGGCCGAGGAAGGGTTTTGAATCGCCCTCTTCGATATTTTTAGCGTTGATTACATTTGCCGCTGCCGCGTTGAGATCAACATTAGCACCGTTTAACCATGAGCCAACATCAGTGAAATATTGTCCCCATCCATCAAAGTTGGCTGAAACCAGATCGGTAGCAGCGGCGCCCTGAATATCAAATGCATTGCGCTCGGAGAATACTTTGCTGTTGAATCCCAGGCCAATTACATAGGTTGAAAAATAAGGGCGATCTTCCGTTGTGCGCTTGGTGTTTTCGTACAGATTGTTGAGGATATGCAGTTGACCATTACGAACACGCGGGCTGCGTTGGCCAATATATTGGAACCAGTTGCGATAAAGAGTGATGCGATAATCGCCGTCGATAACATCGGAAGATCCGATCAACATGGTTTTGTCGTGATTACTGAATTTGTTGTAAGAAACAGTGATGTAATCCGAACCTTTTTTGATATCCAATAAGCCATCGTACATTTTATAAAACGCTTTGTTGCTGTTCACACCGTTAAAATCGGCACCATCGGTAAATTCGCAGTGATCGATCCAGGCGCGTTGTACATTTTGTAAAGTGATAGCATCAGGTTCAGCATTTGATGCACAGTAATCTTTATCGGTGTAGGTACATTTTGAAAAGTTTTCATAGGACCAGGATGGATCTTTACCTGCAACAAACCGCACATTTTGCACAATAATATTGTTGTAGCCGCTAATGTTAATCCACACAGCATTGAGTGTTGGGATTACACCATTTTCCACAACGCCAATCAGAGATGTATTCGCGCGTGAAATACGTTGTTGTGTGTAACCCGTGCCATCAGCATTGGTGGCGCCATCAATGTAGCCTTTCACGTAAATAGTCCAAGGGATATTTTTGTTGGAGCCACTGCTCGCTGTTGAAATACAGGATTGCAGAGTGGCGAGTGAAGTTGCTGTACAGGATTGTCCTCCTGCGCCGCCCGTTGGCAAACCATCAGTGTGTAATCTGCCCCAACCTACCAATCCGTCACCAACCGGTGTTGGTGGTACTGATATCGAAGAACTGCTTGATGAGCTGCTCGAAACCGAGCTTGAACTTCTGCTGGAAGAATTGATCGATGAACTGGTTGTTGAGCGGCTTGAGCTTGATGAGGATTGGCTTGTGCTGAGTGAGCTGCTGGATAAAGAACTTCTGCTGGAACTGGAAGATCGACTGGATGAAATCGAACTGGTTGTGGATTTCGAAATGGAGCATTCATTTGTACCGCCGGAAACTTTGGTGCCCGCACCAAAAGTCACTTCACCACAAATAAAACTGCCACTCAATTCCTTGAATGTAAATTTGTCTGCGCGCCCATAAGCGACAGTAGTTGGGCTGCTCAAGCTGCAGGTTTTTCCTTCATTACAAATCGTTGTATAACCCGAAGGACGATTGGCCGCTGATGCGGTGGTGGCAAGCATCAGAGATGCAATGCCCAATAAAAAAGTGGAATTACGCATGTGTGTGTACCTGTTGATTTAAAGGAAATTGTCATTATTTTGTGTGGATGTGCCGATTTGAAAAGGAAAAGCACAAAGCCTTTTTCAACAGATATCTTATGTGAATCAGGAAATAGCCGTGGAGAGTTCGGAATTATTTTTTCAATTCTGTTGGATAATCCCTGTCGTGATGCAAATCGAATCACAGATTGTCGAAAGTTTGTTGGCCAGATTTATCGTCATACCCACCTGCGCGGGAATGACGAAGAAAAATCTGATTGGTGTAAAGGTCTCAATTAACCACGATAAAACTGCTGTAAATTCCTGCTGTATCAAATACAGCAATTTCTACCGATGTATCGCTGTTGTAGGCAGGCAGTGTGTAACTGGTAGTGGTGTTGCCTGTGATTCTGTAAGTTGTATAGGATGAGTTGCCACTTGTGCGAACCCTGATTTCGTAACCACCAATTTCATGCAGTTCAAGATAAGCGCCATTCTCTCTCTGTGTTGGGTGTGACCATTGGATTGTTACAGATTTGGTTGCAGCAACACTTGAGCTGGAACTGCGACTGGAAGAGAAGCTGGATGAAGAGCGGCTCGAAGAAGAGATGCTGGAACTAACAGATGAACTTCGGGAGCTTGAACTGATACTTGAGCTGACACTGGATGAATAGCTCGATGAAATACTGGAAGACATTTTTGACGAAGAAAGGCTTGAGCTAATAGAAGATGAACTTCTGGAGCTTGAGCTAATACTCGAACTGACACTGGATGAGTGGCTTGAAGAATAGCTTGAGCTGACAGATGAGCTTCTGGAACTTGAACTGATGCTCGATGACACACTTGAAGACGAACGACTTGAACTGACAGACGACAGACTGCTTCTTGAAGAAGAACTTGAAATACGGGAAGACGATTTACTGGATGACGTTTTGCTGGAAGAGCTTTGGGTTCTTGGGTTGTATTTGGGAATCGAACATTCGTTTTTACCACCGGCTACCCGGGTGCCGGTACCAAAAGTACTTTCCCTGCAAATAAAACCACCGCTCAATTCTTTGTAAGTAAATCTATCGGCACGCCCAAATGCGACAGTTGTCGGTTTGCTTAGGTAACAAAATCTGCCTTCATTGCAAATGGTTGCATAACCTGTGGGACGATTAGCCGCTGATGCTGCGCTGGCCAACATCAGGGAAACTATACCGAATACAAATGTGAAGTTGCGCACGTGTTTTATCTCAGGAAGGAAATTGCGTACATCGAGTTGCAGAGTTTTTGTGCAACCCAGTCAATCAATCCCTTTCTAATGGAATCTTAAGTCAAATAAAAAACAGCGGGGATTTTCAGCGGGTAATTTTTCAAATCTGTTGGTTAATACCTGTCGATATGTAAATCCAATCACATTTTGCAAAACGTTTTAAATGAAGGAATCAAAAAGTATCGGCGGATGTATTTTTTTCGTTCGATGCCAACAAAATATTGCGGTGGCAATTCAGCAAGCTGGATGTATGCAACCATACTTTATCCGGGTAATAAGAAAAAACAAATTGCTCACCTTTGATTGTATCTATGACTTTTTTGGCTATGCCATTGTTGACTGCAGGGCAGCCCCAGCTGCGGCCCAGATGCCCGAATTTTTTTGCGTGTTTGGCATTCACGTAAGGCGCACCGTGGAAAACAATCGCTCTTTCCATGGATCTGTCATTGAATCCTTTGTCCAGACCTTCCATGCGTAACGAATAGCCGTTACTACCGTTATAAGTGTCTTTTGTTTGAAATAATCCAAGGCTGGATTGCAGGCTGCCAGTTCGATTTGAAAATCGTGTCGCATAGTTTTTCCCCGAATTTTTTCCGTGCGCAACCAACTCATTAAAAAGTAATTTGCCAGTCGTCAGGTCAAACACCCACAGGCGTGGTTGGGTTGATGCCAGAGAGTAATCAATAATGGTGAGTTTATTGCCCTGGGTGATGTCATTTTGTTTTGTTGCACAATCAATGGCGTTGATCGCCAATCCCAGTACTTTTGGATTCAGATTAGGCGCTGATTTCATCATGGTGAGTTGAACAGAAGGCTCGACACTGGTATCGGGTCTGTTAAAAAACACGTCTGCAAAAGTTTGTCCGGCAAATAGCAGCGAGCACAAAACAGCGAGCTTAATGAATAAGCTGTTGGTCAACATGGGGTACATCCGGGCGGGTAAAAGCCGCTATCAAGTTAATGCTGCAGCGGCCTTGCCTGATGAATCGACTGACGTCTCCAAATCGAAGACTAGCACTCCATTCCAATATGGGCAAATTGCGGATTTAATCCTGAAATCCGTTTGTGAACTTAGGCTAAAATAACCCGCAAATTCAGTGCAAGGGGCGATGGATGTTGTGGTGTATAAGGGGATGGGTTTTGAGTTGTTGTCTGGCAATTGGCTGCCCGGCAATTGCGAAACCCAAACTCAATTTTGATCAGCTGATGTCGCAATCACTCGAATCCAGAATCAGCGCACTCCAGTCACTCGAAAATCCGGAACTTAAACCGCGTTATTTTTCGGCGGCATTGGTACAGTTTTATCAACAACGACATTACCAGCCTGTATGGACTGAAAAATCTCTGGACCAATTAATTCGCAATATCGATGCCTTAAAATCAGACGGACTTAATCCACGGGATTATTTGTTGTCGCAATTGAAAATTGCTTTGCCGATTGTGGCCATGCGAAATAATGATGCAGTGGCTTTGCGAGTGGATGATGAACTTCGTGCAACCGGTGTTTACCTGACTTCACTGTTTCATTTGTATTTTGGCAAAGTCGATGCAGACGGGGTTCGTGCACAGTGGCAAATCGATTTGTCTCAATTAACGGCTGCGCTGGGTTCTGAATTATTAACCGCAGCAGAAACAGCGCAGATAGATAATATTTTTCAAAAGGCTCGCCCTGATCATTCGTTTTATCAATCGCTGGTGGAAAACCTGAAATATTATCAACGCCTCGCAGATGCGGGTGGCTGGCCTGCGCTGGCAGATGGCCCGACGTTGAAACCTTGTGTGGTTGATCCGCAGATCGCCGTTTTGCGTCACCGATTGCGCATTACCGGTGAATATACGGATCTTGTTTCTGCGCAAAACCCGGGCAGTGATCCGGTTGCTGAATGTCTTGCTGTGTACCCTGCAAGTTCGTCCTCTTCAAGTATTGCGTCAGCACATTCGAGCGCAGCTTCTGTCGATGAAACAACACGCAATGAAACCACAAGTTCGGCCGCTTCTGTGCGTTCATCCAGTAGCGAGGTTTCATCTTCCAGTGCATCGTCTTCATTAAATCCGGATGAATTATTTGATGTGCGATTGGTTGAAGCGGTAAAACAATTTCAGCGCGACCAGTATCTGGAAGTGGATGCCGCAGTGGGTTTATCCACGCGTACAGCCTTGAATATTTCCGTGCAATCCCGCATCGACCAGATCCGGGTAAATCTTGATCGGGCGCGCAGTTTGCTGCGAAAAATTCCGGCGGATTTGGTGTTGGTTGATGTGGCAGGATTCAAGTTAACTTATTTTCGTTCGTCAAAACCTGTTTGGGAATCACGTGTGCAAGTGGGTATGGCTTATCGCACTACGCCAATTTTTCGTTCGGATATTCATTACCTGACATTGAATCCCGGCTGGACAGTACCGCCAACCATTTTGCAAAAAGATGTGTTACCAAAAGTACGTGAAGATATTAATTATCTGCGCAAAAATAATATTCGCGTTTTTAACCAACAGGGAAAAGAAGTGGACGCTGCCAGTATCGATTGGTCTGCGCCCGGATCTATCACCTTGCGACAGGATGCAGGTGCAGATGCTGCATTGGGCAAAGCGGTTATCCGGTTTCCCAATCCCTATTCCGTTTATTTACACGACACGCCACATAAACGTTTATTCAAAAGAAGTCAGCGTGCATTTAGTTCGGGCTGTATTCGTGTTGAAAATATTATGGAATTGGTTGAGTTGCTGCTTCAGGAAAAAAACCAAATGGACAAAGCCAGCGTTGAAGCTATTCTGAAAACCGGAAAAACACACAATCTTGGCTTGAAAGAAAAAGTCCCGGTGATGTTGGCCTATTGGACAGTTGAGCTGAAGGACAATACCCGGCTGGTATTCAAGCCGGATATTTATTTGCGGGATTTACCGGCGCTGTTGGCACTTAACCATTAATTCCAATAATCACTTTTGGTCATTGCCTATCTCGGTCAAGCCAATATTCGTTTGATAAGGTATCTCACAAATGTCACCATAATTGAGTGACAAGGCAAACTGTTACCTCTACAGATTCATCTGCACAATTTGCACAGCTGCTGGTGAAGATTAATAACTTTCTAAAAACAGGATTATTCCGTGGCGAACCAAGAAGAACTCATATCGCAATTGCGTATTCAACGTGATCAGCAACCCGAATCCCAAACCCGTTGGTGGGTGTTGGTGTTGTTGGCGATTCTGGCAATTCTTGTTATTGGTTACACTTTTTTTCACGAACCTGATCCGGTTGAAGTCCGTATTGAAATGGCCAGTGTTGCAGTAGTGGATTCTGCCGACGCGCGGGTATTGGATGCAACCGGTTATGTAGTTGCCCGTCGCATGGCAACTGTTTCATCCAAAGTGACTGGCAAGGTTGCAGAAATTTTTATTGAAGAGGGAATGTTTGTCGAAAAAGATCAAATCGTTGCGCGATTGGATGATGTCAACACAGTGAAATCACTGGAACTTTATCGTGCGCAATTACAAGCATCCAAAACTCTGGTGGCGGAAACCCAGGCACGTTTAACGGAAGCCAAATTAAATCTGGATCGCAACACTGAATTGGCGAGACAACAATTGGTCAGTGCAGCAACTCTGGATAAAGCCCGCGCTGATTTTGAATCCCTGAGTGCACAGCTGGCAGCGCGCAAAGCAGAAGTGAATGTGTCAGAAAAACGCTTGGCACTGGAACAACAGTATCTTGATGATATGCAATTGCGAGCGCCCTTTGCCGGTGTTGTGATCAGTAAAGATTCGCAACCCGGTGAAATGATTTCGCCTATGTCAGCAGGTGGTGGCTTTACCCGCACGGGAATTTGTACTTTGGTTGATATGGCGTCACTGGAAATTGAAGTGGATGTGAATGAATCCTACATCCAGCGTGTGCGTGAAGATCAATTTGTACAAGCGGTACTGGAAGCTTATCCGGATTGGAAAATTCCTGCGAAAGTGATTGCGATTATTCCGGCAGCTGATCGACAAAAAGCCACAGTAAAAGTCCGCATCGCATTTCAAATTTCAGATCCGCGAATTTTACCGGAAATGGGTGTCAAGGTTGCATTTATGAATACCGAACCTGAATCAGAACAAAAAGAAAAACAACCTCTGGGTATTCGTATTCCCACCACTGCGGTCTTATCTGAAGGTGAAGATAAATACATTTTTATTGTAAAAGATAAACGCGCGGAAAAACGAAAAGTTATTTTGTCTGCCAGTTATGGCAGCGATGTGTACATAGCATCGGGCATAGTGGCCGGTGAAGATTTTGTAGTAGAAATTCCTGAAAATTTGAAAAATGGTATTCGAGTGACTTATTAGATTACCCCACCCTAACCCTCCCCTTGGCAGGGGAGGGAACAGATTTCACTTCGCAAAAAGCAGGGAGTAAAGTTCCTCCCCCTGCCAAGGGGGAGGTTAGGAGGGGGTAAGGTTCTAAAAATAATTTAGTAAAAATAGAAACGTAAACTTATTACCCCACAGGAGCAAAAAAAATGAACGCCCCGGAATCCACAGTTGCAGGCTCAACCCTGGTTGAATTGAAAGCTATTTCGAAACACTATCCGAAAGGAAAAGAAAAAGTAAATGTATTGAATGGTTTGAACCTGACAATCAATCGTGGCGATTTTTTAGCTTTGATGGGGCCATCGGGATCAGGAAAAACAACTTTATTAAATTTGTTGGGCGGATTGGATAAGCCCAGCTCGGGTGAATTGACTATAGGTTCGGCGCGTCTGGATCAAATGTCCAATGCACAATTAACGCGTTGGCGTGCGCAGCATGTTGGATTTATTTTTCAATTTTATAATTTAATGCCGGTGTTAACCGCAGAGAAAAATGTGGAATTACCTTTGCTTTTAACCAATCTCAACAGCGCGCAGCGAAAACAACATGTGGCTGCTGCATTGGCGTTGGTGGGATTATCTGATCGCGCAACTCATTATCCAAATGAGTTATCCGGCGGTCAGGAACAGCGCGTTGCGATTGCGCGTGCATTGGTGAGTGACCCGGAAATTTTATTATGTGACGAACCAACCGGTGATCTGGATCGCACAACTGCAGATGAAATTTTAACTTTATTGCAAACCCTGAATCAGCAACAAGGCAAAACCATTGTCATGGTTACGCACGACCCGCGTGCAGCGGATCATGCCAAAACGATTTTAAACATGGATAAAGGCAGGCTGGTGTAATCATGTATTACCTCTACTTTATTATGAAAAATCTCGGGCGAAAAAAAGTCCGTACGATTTTGACATGCTTATCGATTGTGGTTGCGTTTTTACTATTCGGATTGTTGCGCACTTTGGGCAGTGCATTTGATCAGGGCGCCGAGCTTGCGGGCGAAGATCGATTGGTCACCATTAATAAAATCACCTTGATTCAACCCTTGCCTTACAACTATCTCGCAAAAGTAAAAAATCTGGATGGTGTTGCCATAGCAACCCAGGCCAATTGGTTTGGTGGATATTATCAGGAACAAAAAAATCAGTTTCCGCAATTTGCAATTGAAGCGGACGATTATTTTTCGATTTACGAAGATATGGTGAGCTTGCCGGAAGAGCAAATGAAAGCCTGGAAAGCCAATCGTATTGGTGTGGTGATAGGCAAAGCGCTGGTCGATAAATACAAATGGAAAATTGGTGACAGAGTTCCTTTGATTGGTATGTTTCCACAACAAGGTGGCAGCACCACCTGGGAATTTGAAATCAGCGGAATTTATGATGTCAAAACCAAAGGTGCCGATACCAGCACCATGTTGATGCATTATTCCTATTTTGATGAAGCACGGCTTTATGGTAAAGGCACGCTGGGTTGGATGATTGTGAAAGTAAAAGATAAAAATCAATCTGAACTGGTAGCCAAACAGGTTGATGCCCTATTCGCTAATTCACCTGCAGAAACCAAAACCAGTAGCGAAAAAGATTTTACAAAATCCTTTGCCAAACAATTTGCTGATATAGGTTTTATTACATCGATTATTTTGGGTGCAGTATTTTTCACCATGTTGTTAGTCGCCGGTAATACCATGGCGCAAAGTTTTCGCGAGCGCATTCCGGAATTGGCCGTATTAAAAACGTTAGGATTTTCCGATACCAGTGTAATGTGGCTGGTGTTAGGTGAAGCCGTATTTTTGTCGGTCGTAGGCGGTGTTATCGGTTTGTTGTTTGCGCAAGTTATTGTTGCGGGTGCTGCCGAAGCGCTTGCGACAACCTTGCCCGGTTTGGTGATGAGTTCGCAGGTTTTATTGCAGGGATTATTATTGATTGTGATTTTTGGAATTTTTACCGGTGCAATTCCTGCTATTCAAGGTTTGCGTTTACAAATTGTAGCGGCACTGCGCAGGAGATAAATCATGTCACACAGTTTATTGCAAATTCCAATTATCAGTTGGATGAATATTCGTAATATCCCACAGCGTTTGGGTACATCATCTGTAGCCGTTTTTGGTGTGGCTTGTGTGGTGGGTGTTTTTATCGGTGTGCTGTCGATGGCGACAGGTTTTCAACGCACTATGTTAAAAGGGGGCGCAGAAGATATCGCAATTATTATGCGATCCGGTGCAACTTCGGAAATGGCGAGTGGTTTGGGTTACGCACAAGCTCAGGAAATTTCACATTTACCCGGCATTGTTCGCAATGGTGAAGAACCCATCAGTTCACCCGAATTATATGTGGTAGTAGACGTTACCAAACGCAGCACCAATTCATCAGCTAACGTACCGCTGCGCGGTGTTCTTTCGGCTGCATTCGATATCAGAAAAAATTTGAAAATGGTGGAAGGCCGACAATTTACTCCGGGCACTAATGAATTGGTTGTGGGTCGCGCTGTGCAGCGTCAATTTGCACAATTAAATGTTGGCGACAAAATTAAATTCGGTTCAACCGAGTGGACAGTTGTGGGGGCATTCGAAGCAGAAGGCGGATTGGCTGAATCGGAATTGTGGTGTGATGCCAAAGTTTTGCAAGAAGTCTATCGCCGTGGAAATTCTTTTCAAACAGTTCGTGTAAAACTGGATGGTGCTGATGGCATGCAAAAATTAAAAGAAGGTTTGGCTTCCAATCCTACATTTAATTTTTCTGCACAATTGGAATCAGAATATTTGGCAGAGCAGTCAAAACCGCTGACTGTTTTTATTAAAACCATTGGTTGGCCAGTGGCAATCCTGATGGCGATAGGCGCAATTTTCGGTGCTATCAACACCATGTACACTTCAGTATCAACACGCACCCGTGAAATTGCGACTTTGCGTGCAATTGGTTTTGGATCTTTACCTGTTGCAATTTCAACCTTGGTCGAATCTATTTTGTTATCACTGGTTGGCGGTTTGATTGGTGCGATAGTGGTGTATTTACTTTTTAATGGTTACACAGTATCGACTTTAAATTTCTCCAGCTTCAGTCAGGTCGTTTTTGATTTTGCGGTAACAAAAGAACTCATCATTCAAGGAATTTGGTTCGCCGTCATCATTGGTTTTATCGGCGGCTTTTTCCCCGCCATTCGCGCAGCCAATTTACCTATAGCGACAGCTTTGCGTGAGGTGTGATGGCGTTGAATAAAATAATTCTGACAATAGTGATTGTCTTGCTTTCAATTAATGCAATAGCTACAACTTGCTGGCCTGGGAAACCTGATGGAAAATTTTCTGAGCGATATGAATTTGCAAAAAAATACTCTGACTTAATTTTTACAGGAAAAGTTGATTTGGTGAGCAAACGGATCGTACAAAATGCCGGCGAAGAAGAATACCTGGCTGAAGTAGTTGCTTCATTTGACAGCATCCAATATTTAAAAGGCAAGGCTGAATCAAAAATTAATATAGTCGGACATGGAGGCTGTGCTTGTGCGTACAACTTCTATCCTGGAGTAGAATATTTAGTCTTTGCTTCAAAAGCCGGGAAAGAATACAAGACTTATTTTTGTGAATTTATTGCTCCTAAAGACAGAAGCTTGGTGCGGGACTTTGATAATAGTAAACAGTAAGGGAAAATAACATGCGCATAGATTTCCACATAAATTTCTCTGGCAATTGTCGAGAGGCGTTTGAATTTTATCAGTCGATATTGGGTGGTAATCTTGAGCTGTTGACTTATGGCGATTCACCTGCAAAAGATAATGTGCCTGTCGATTGGCATAATAAAATAGTGCATGGCAGTTTTATATTAAATAATTTGCAAATTGCAGGTGCAGATGTGCCGCCTGAGGATTATCGTGCACCACAAGGTTTTCAATTTCTGCTCCAATTGGAAAGCGCTGCAGAAGCGCGACGGGTGTTTGATGCTTTATCGGAAGCGGGTGTTATCACTATGCCATTACAAGAAACTTTTTGGACGAAAGCTTATGGAATGTTCACTGATAAATTTGGTGTTCCGTGGGAAGTAAATTCTAATGAAGAGTAGTGTGCCCAACAGAAGGCTGTATTCATGTTGAGATAGGTGATGCAAAGCTAATATACAACTGGGTGAATGAAAAAACACGAATCACTATTGAATATCCATGGTAGCTAACATGAAAAAAACTGTCCTCTATACTTTTTTTATGTTTTTTTAATTTCTTGCACTGGAATAAGTCACGAAAAAAGTGTTATTGGCATATATAAAGTATCTGAAAGGGATTGTAAGGGCAACAGTGTTCAAATTGAAGTGTGTAAAAATATTGTTTTGATTGAATTTGTTAAAGGAAAATTCCACAAAGTCCGCAATAACGAAGTTGCATTTGTTGTTTGGTCTAATGACGATGAATTAACTTACAATGCCAGAAAAATCGAAAGCGACGTTCGAGTGGTTAAATATCCAACAAGTATAATTATTGATGAATATTTCGCGCTTGAAGAAAAAATTGTGTTTGACTCTGATTCTTCGGGTACCTATTTTTTCCCGATTAGTAAAGATATTGTTTCTCGCTTAAAAATAGAAAAAGCAACAGACGCTGACCTTGCCAAATACAACAAGCAATATCCTGAAGCAGATTAATCACGCAGCAGTGCGACCAACAGAATAGTAAGTTAGTCCTTTTTTTTGCATGCGCTTGGGGTCATATAAATTTCGACCATCGAAAATCACCGGGTAGGTGAGTTTGTTTTTGATAAGGTCAAAATCCGGTGCTCTGAACGCTTGCCATTCGGTCAGAATCACCAATGCATCGGCGCCTTTTAATGCGGCCTCTTTAGTGCCGCAGAGTAATAAATCTTCTCTGTCGGCGTAAAGTCTTTGTGTTTCGTTCATGGCTTCCGGATCAAAGGCTTGGATTTTTGCGCCTGCTTGCCACAAGTGTTCCATTAATACACGCGATGGAGCTTCGCGCATATCATCAGTATTGGGCTTAAAACTCAGTCCCCAAATAGCAAACGTTTTTCCTTTTAGATCCTGATTGAAATGTTGCGATATTTTTTTAAATATTGTGAGTTTTTGCTCGTTATTACGCGCTTCAACTGCTTTTAATAATTTGGCGTCGAATTGAATTTGCTCTGCAGTTTTAATCAGTGCCTGAACATCTTTTGGAAAACAGGAACCGCCATAACCAACGCCCGGATAAATAAAGTGATAGCCAATACGCGGATCACTCCCTATGCCTTGACGAACCGCTTCAATATCAGCGCCCAGTATTTCTGCAAGATTGGCAATTTCATTCATAAAACTGATTTTGGTCGCGAGTATGCAATTGGCTGCGTATTTTGTCAGCTCGGCACTGCGCATATCCATCACCATAATTTTTTCGTGATTGCGATTAAACGGAGCATATAACTCGCGCATGATTTCTTCGGCATCACTATCGTCCGTGCCAATAATAATTCGATCAGGCTTCATGCAATCTGCAACAGCAGAGCCGCCTTTAAGAAATTCCGGGTTGGAAATCACATCTACTTTCAGGTGTGATTTGTTGGTTTCCTGCAGAATTTTTTGTATGGTATTTTTGACTCTGTCACCTGTGCCAACAGGAACTGTCGATTTATTCACGACAATTTTATTGGTTTCCATATGTTGACCAATAGATTGGGCAACCGATAACACATATTGCAAATCAGCAGAGCCATCTTCATCGGGCGGAGTGCCTACAGCAATAAACTGGATGTCGCCATGTGCAACACCCGCTTTGGCATCAGTTGAAAAATGAAGGCGATTGGCGGAAAAATTTTGTTTAACCAAAGCTTCCAGATTGGGTTCAAAAATGGGCACTATTCCTTGCTTTAATTGATCGACTTTTTGTTCATCTATATCAATACAGATAACATCATGCCCAACCTCTGCCAATACCGCTGCTTGTACCAATCCAACATAACCTGTGCCAAAAACGCTTACCTTCATGCTCCACCTTATCTGAGGTTATTTGCAGAACCAGATTAACAGACTAATCAATATTGTTTACAGAATGATGACGCATTAAATCGATTTAAACAGTTGCACGCAAATAAAAAAGGGGAAGCACAAGCTCCCCCTTTTTTATTATTTCTTTTATTAATCTGCTGCCAATTCATCCAAACCTATCACGCCCAATGGTGTTGTTAGGTTGGTGCCATCTCTTGCAATGGCGGTGTAAATCTTTCCATTTGCAAAAGTCAGTGTGGCTTTGATGGCTTCTGTTTTTGTACCTGTTGGTGTGATGATGACATCATAATTTCCTGCTGCCAGTGATACATAACCTGTGCTTGCTTTGAAAGGAATATTGCTGAAGTTGGCTGTTGCGTTGGCGATGGAAGCACCTGCAGCTACAACATATATATCAACATTACTGGCCAGTGTTGATGCATGAATCAAACGTACTTTTGCTTCAGTGGCAACAACACGATTGTTATCGGTCAACAACAAAGGCTCTATATTGGCCAGTGCGCCAACAGCTAATAAAGTGTATTCATGACTATTAACCAGAGGTACATCTGCATTGATTACTGCTGGCGTCAAAGTACCTGTTGGAACAACTTTAAAATTGTAAGTGGCGGCAGGTAAATTTAAATAGCCGGTTGCATTTGGAAATGCAAGATTGCTGATCGCGGGAGTGGTACCGTTATTGGCCAATACATCCACCGCAGGTGCATCAGCTGATGCGTGCACAACACGTAAATCAGCGCCGGAATTTTTGTCAGCAATCATAGCAACGGCGTTGCCATCCAACACAGCGAGGCTGATCGGTGATGAGCCGGCGGCAACATTAGGTACTGCACCAATTAATAAATCTTTTCCAGCTGCAAGCGAAACACTGCCTGAATCAAAAACTACCGTGTTATTTTCCAGTGCAACACGAATTTGATAAGTTCCGGCTGCCACTTCAACCGGGCCGAGCGTTTCTTTGAATGAAAAAGTTCCCAGTGGTGCAAGGCCTGTTAAATCAGCATCGGGCGCGGTGACAAATACTTTTACAGCAGGTGCTGCAGCAGCGAGATGCGCAACACGAACACGAACCTTGGTGTTGTCCATCAAACTGCCTGTGTCGCTGATAATCAGGGGTTCAATAGCGGCGGCATTATTAACGGCAATCACATCGTAATCAGTGTTGCCCGCCAGCGGCAGATTGACCGGGCCAATGACAGTCGCATTTCCCGCAGGAATAACACCCTCAACCGCTACTTTGTATGTACCTTCATCAAGCGCCAATTGGCCTGTTGATTGTTGGTAATCCAGATTCGACGCTACTACTGCATCATTGACCCAGAGATTAACTTTGGGCGCATCCGGTGAAGCGTGAAAAACGCGTACCAACGTTTTATCTAATGGTATTACCGTGAAAGAAACCGTGGCACTGCGTTTTTTATTGGCATTACTGGTTGCGGTGACTGAATAATTTCCCGGTGTTCCGGGTGCGGTATAAAGCCCATCTGCTGTGATGGTTCCACCGTTTGCCTGATCAACTTTCCAGGTTACGCTGGTGTTTGAGGTGCCGGCAACTGTTGCGCTAAATGCCAGTGTTCGTGTCGCTTTCACTGTGGTTGCGGATGCGCTTGCCGTGATTGAAATATCGTCTTTCGAATCACTGCCGCAAGCAGTTAACAGACAACTTAAAAATACAGCGATTAAAAATTGAAAAAGTTTCATAACACAATCCTCTTTGGTTTGGATTATCGGGTTTGGAGTATCGTTGTTAAGTAATGCCGGGTGGTTTGATAAAACTTGCGCTTGGCTTACGGGCGGTTTTCCCTGAAGGATCAATTTTTTTTGAATCTAATAGTGATTTATGGAAGGAAAATCCTGTTTTTTAGAAAAACGTTTCATGAAGTGATCGCTTATCAACAGACCGCCGTATCAGAGTCGTTACAAGACAATCCACAGAGCGCATAATGAGACTCAATATGGCAACAAGTCAGGTAGCCTCCATGCATGGATCGGAAATATCCACGCCAAACCGCGATTGGGCGGAATTGTTAAAGCGTGTTGCCGAGCATGATGATCGTGCGGCGTTCCGCGAAATTTATAAACATTTTGCTCCTCGCATAAAAGCTTATGCGATTAACCAGCGTTTTGGTCAGCAAGCGGATGTACTGGTACAGGAAGTGATGACCAGCGTTTGGCGAAATGCGGATAAATACAATGAAGACATAGCCAGCATATCGACCTGGATTTTCACCATAGCGCGAAACCAGCGAATTGATATGTTGCGGCGTATGAATCGTACCAGTGCTGAAGTGGTTATTGAAACCGAAGAACTTTGGCAGATTCCTACCGAGGACACCACGGTACAATCGATTCAACAAATGTCCACGGAAAGTTTTGTAAAAAAATCGATGGATACTTTGCCCGAAGAACAAATGATTGCTTTGCGAAAAGTGTATTACGAAGGCAAAACCCACGAAGAAGTCGCAGAGGAATTGAATATTCCTTTGGGCACAGTAAAAGGCAGAATTCGTTTATCGCTGCAAAAATTGCGCATGATGTTTGAGGCCAAAGATTTATGAACCATTATCATCCCGATGAATTAATGTTGATGAGTTATGCTGCAGGAAATTTATCCTCAGCAGAAGCACTGATCGTTTCTGTGCATCTTGCCTCCTGCCATCAATGCCAAACTTACGTGCGTCAAACCAATTTATTGGGCGGCGTTTTATTTGACAACATAACCCCGGCAACCCAGGATAATCGTGATGAAATAGATGCATTTATCGCTTCATTGCCGGAAAGAAAAAGTATTACGACTGAATCCATACCTTCAGTGGCCGGTGGATTCAAGAATCCGCTTGCCAAATATTTACCTGCCGATCTGCATAATCTGGCCTGGAAAAAACAAACCAAAACCATCAGCAAATTCGATTTGAGTGGTTTGTTGGGCGAGAAAAATGCAAATGTCGTACTGCAAAAAATATCTGCCGGTGCGCAGGTACCGAAACATACCCACAAAGGCACAGAGTACACCCTGATTCTAAGCGGTGGCTTTTCTGACGAGCTGGGTGTTTATCATCAAGGCGATTTCATCAGTCGCGACGCCAGCCACAAACACAGCCCGACCGCATTACAAAATGAAGATTGTATTTGTATCGCGGTATTGGATGCGCCTATTCGGTTTACTGGCTGGATGCGTATTTTGAATCCGTTTTTGTCATAGGCAATCGCTATAAGCTTCTTTTAAAGGTTCAACTTCAATAATTTATTCTTCTGGCTAGACTGACAACAAGTGAAATTGCTTATGTCAGTCACAG
>CAMLRJ010000007.1 GCA_946482345.1 uncultured Cellvibrio sp. | reverse complement strand
AAAACAACCGGCGGTTCTACCGGAGAACCGGTGAAATTATTAAAAAATCCAGATGCACTCGCCAGAGAACGTGCTGCAACCTGGCGTTCATACGCTTGGGCCAACGTAGGCATAGGTGATAAACAAGCTCGATTTTGGGGAGTCCCACACAACAATAAAGATGCAAGAAAAGCACAACTTATTGATTTTATATCCAACCGAAAGCGACTATCTGCATTTAATCTTACCAAACAATCTCTTGACGCCTATTATCAAAACTTATGCAGATTCAAACCCAAATATCTCTATGGTTACGTCAGTGTCATCAAACAATTCTGTCATCACATACAAGAGCATAAATTACCTTTGATCCCGTCAATAAAATCCATCATAACCACCTCAGAAATTTTAACCGAAGCAGATAAAAATTTTATCGAGAGTGTCAGTGGAGTTAAGGTATTTAATGAATATGGTTGTGGCGAAGTAGGATCGATTGCACATGAATGTGAACACGGACAAATGCATGTGATGTCAGATAACTTATTCGTAGAAGTTATTGACTCCGCAGGCAATCCAGCTAAAACAGGCGAGGTTGTTGTAACCGACTTCTTTAATTTGGCCACTCCTCTTATCCGATATAGACTGGGTGATTTTGCCACCTTAAGTGACAGTACTTGTAGCTGTGGCAGGACACTGCCTATTCTTCAGGGAATTCATGGCAGGGCGTACGACATAATTAAAACCCAAGAAGGAAAATCTGTTCACCCTGAAGCTTTGATTTATGTTTTCGAAGAGCTGCAGCAAAAACACCAAGCATTTAGTCAATTTCAAATCATACAAACAGCGACTGATCACCTCTCTGTCAACATCATTCCCACACAGAAATGGAGTTCAGACATAGAAGTATTACTTCAAGAAAAAATACATGCGAATATTTCTTCAAGCTTTTCATTTACCTTCACGCTCTGCAACGAAATTAAAAGGGAAAAATCGGGAAAAATGCGAGTAGTGAAATCCGAAGTCAAATAGTAGAAAATTATTTACTACCAAATACAACACCCAGCCCAACCCTGTTTATCAACAGGGTCAGCAAATAGGATATTACAAAACCGGTTATTGTTAAGGCAAAAAACTGAATGATGGGTAAAAGATCAGAGCGCTGAAAAATAATTGACAGCGCTTTTAATATCAAGGGCACATGCAATAAATAGATCCCCATCGACTGTTGACCTATAGAGCGGGTAAATCCAAAGTACTTTCCATACAAATAACAGAAACTGAAAATACAGCTGACGTAAAGCATGCGCTCAACTTCATAAATACCAAAGGGTAAATAACTTTGCAAAAGACTGATGAGCGCCATAAGACCCAACGCGGAAAGCAATAATGTGTGATTTACCCTAATAAGAAATTTATACAGGACAATCCCGAAAATATAGAATTGAATTCCCCAAATTGCATGTGTAAGCGGCTCCTGACCTCCATCTATGTATAAATATTCCTGTATTTGAGGGCCGACTGTTTTATAGACCAGCACACATATCAAATAAAGAACAAACCACCCAATACCGTTTATGGCATCTAATAACTTACAAATAATGGGTGTCGTTAATCGGATAAAAAAGAGAGATAACAAAAAATAGAGCTGCGCTGAATAGACAGCGCCATAAGCAGATTTGACAACATCAACAAACGATTGCCCGACTATGTAGCTATCCTGAAAAAAACTCAACCGCTCCAGGATGTACCTCACAACAGTGTAAGCCAGCGTGAAAATCAACCAAGGTACAACTAATCGACGCAGACTCTTTCGAATGTAATTCCAATATAAAAATGAAGATTTTCCTTCTCTGCTTTTGGCAAACAAAAATCCATCCACCATAAAAAAAATAGGTACGGCGGCAGAATGAATCACATAAGAAATAATTAAACGCTGACTATCCGTCAACTGGGTAACATAGGCCGCCGCATGGATACCGACAACCATAAAGATCGCTATAGCTTTTAGATTATCTAAGAAATCCAACCTGTCAGGAGCCTGACGATTTTCAGTAATACGCATGGTAATTCTATTTGAAGTACTCTTTATTTTTTCTTCCAAAGATACTGGAGAGATAAAAAACGTCCCAGATAATAAAAATAAAATATTACAGAATTCACAACAACAATTCGCGCCCCCGCCGCATGGAATTTATATATCGCACTGATGCAACATAAAGCAATAATTCCAAGAACAGTTACGGTTAGTACAATAGGATTGTGTGCAATCAGAGACACGATGGCAACAGCATGAAGCACTGCCAACATACTCGCAATAACCGCAACCTTCGATGTTATGAAGCGACGAAAACTTTGGCAATCTCCAGCACCGTGCCAAATTTCTCTGGCTATAAATTTTCTTATTGTTTTTGGATAATCCCGATGAATAACCAAAAGCGATTCATCATTGACAATCTCAGCACCAGCGCTCTTTGCTCTCTGACAAATATCATAATCTTCGCCCGTGCTAAGGCTTTCATCAAAGCCATTAATTTCATCAAACAGTTGATGCGAAACGATGAGATGGCCAGTACCCAAATGTACTGTTTTGGCTTTTTGACTGAAATTCCTGAACCAATACCGTTCAATCCAGCTACCATCAGGGGGAGGGACGCAGTGTGACCCTGTAATATATTTATAATTATTTCGAATGGAACTTAAAGCGGCGGAAATCCCACTCGACCATTCTGAAGTCAGCGAAACATCGGCATCAACAAAAACAATAATATCGAATTTTGCCAGAAGAACACCGGCGTTCCTTGCTGATCCAATTGTTCCACCTACTTTGTGAATGACATTCCCACCATTTTCCAAGGCAAGATGAGCTGTGGAGTCTGTTGAATCATTATCAATAACGATAATTTCATATGGTTCATCTTTTACGTTCTGCTTGATTGCATTAAAAGTATCAACAATATGCGCTTCTTCATTTTTAGCTGGTATTACAAACGACACCCCACGAGCCCATCCAATCATCTGCCTAACCTTATTGAATAACTTTTATTACATTTTCAGGCACCTTGGGTGCTGCCGCCCCCAAACAACCAATTTTGGTATCGGAGATCGCTATATTATCCATCCATGTCGGCGTATCTACACTACTGGGAGCATTGTACTCGTCTTGAAGTACGTGTTGTAATTCAATAGTGTTAATACCACCTGTTGAGCTTCCCCGGTTATTGGTATTAGTCAGATGAAACTTCAATCCGCCGTCTATCCAATAAGCAAACTCTGCATTGTTTTGCCCTGGCGTGTTGGACTTAACCATCACCTCTATGCAATACCACCTATTTTTTTCTAATTTGTAATTAGAGGTCTGTTGATCACTATCAGCCATTAAGTAATCCGAATTTTTCTCTCCGGGATTGAGCGCTGAAAATACATATGCTTCATTTGACATACCATCTGGTGATCTCTTGGTTAAATTAATAAAATCATTTGACCAGGAAATTTTAAAATTCTGACTTTGCTCCCACCCTTTAATCTTGATCAACTTCTGCTGATCTCCGGGCCAGATCCAATTTGCACCCCATTTCTGATACCAACGGACGTAAACATTGTCTGTTTCAGGAAAGCTTATTATGGTCGTATTGAGCTGATAGCTCCCTCTATTGCCCCACTCCGCGCCACCAGCTTTATATTGCGTTTTCAGCGAATTTTTTGAATTGGGCACAGCACCGGCAGCATCTGAACTGTTATCAAGAATTACATTGTTGAACTTTGTATAATCTTGCGTACCATCCCCGGGGGTTAGCTTACCGCCTATGATTTCTCCACCCAAAAACACTATGCCTCCCCCACCAGGATGCGTATTGTTACCGAAGTATTTAATACCATCCTCATAATCTTCTTCATAAAAAACCGTAGCTTTTGCATTCGCACAAAAACAGCATATCAATACATATATTAACGTGAAATTCTTCATGGTTTACCTCAACTAAAAGATCCGAACAACTCCAATTAAAGACCATTATCACTCAACACATACAGATTAATGCCAGTTAAATCCTAATTTGTGACGCCCTATACAATCAGCTCATAATTTAACCACAACCAGGATCTATTTAGTCACTTTTTTATTTCCGTATATATTTACGAGGGCAGCTATAAGAGAAAGGTGAATCCAAATAAATGGATAGTATGTGACTGTTACAAATTGTCCGGCAATAACAAACCCTAGAACACCCATACCCAAACCAGCAGAGATACCCCTTATCAAATCATTATCACTATTTTTCACAATCCTGTAAGTCATAACAAAACAATAATTAATCATGAGAAAGAATATGAAAAGTGCGATAAATCCAGCATCAGTTCCTACCTGAACAAAAATGTTGTGTGGTAATTGTGCAGTTGGATAAAGCATATCGTAAGGAAAATGATGTTCATAATATTGGGCAAAATTAAAAAAACCAACGCCAAATACAGGGTTTTCCAACATCATGTCCCACCCATGCTTCCAATACAAAAGCCGTTGCTGGGACGTCTGATCATCACCGGCATCACTGAATCGATCTTTTTGTTCCTGTGGTAATAAATAAAATAATGCCACGCAGAAAATAACTATACCCACCAAAGGTTTTACACGAAACAAACTTCGTCGAAACATCAATAGTAATTGAGCTGCCAAAGCTAGCTGGGCGCCCCGACTACTCGCGCCTAGAATAGTTAACACCGGACATACCCAAAACATTATCAGCACCAACTTTTCCCATAGCAATGAACGATTTTTGAATGAGTTGTACATATAAAATGCCAGGGGAAACAACATCAGCATTAGTACCGCAAGCTCTCCGGAGTTTTGAAAATAACCACTTGGGCCCATTAACCCCCAACTGGTAAAACTAAAACCACGAAAGGCCCAAGTCTTGGCAGTCCCTACTGCAATTTTCGCAGCAGCCACAAGATATATCATGACAAATATATAAAAACGTTCCCGAGTATTTACTATATTAATAATTAAAAAATAAATAATGACCCAGCTAAAAAAATAAATAAAATTTCTTCTGGCTATCTCCATATATTCAGCAGTGATGACTGACAATGCTATGCAAACAGCAAACAGCAAAATATAAGTGTTAGCAGATGATTTTACCCGCCTCACACTTGGATCCATAAACACACCAAGTATAGATCCTAATAAACACAACTGTGCCCAAGGTAAAAAATCAATTACAGGGAAAATACTTTGTGGCCGAACAAATTCACAAAATAAATAGCCGCAAATCATCCAAAACGAAAAATGCTCTTTTTTAAAAAAGCGCCACATAGCACCTATTTTAAAAATATAAAAATCTTCTACCGTTGGATTTTTATCTGCCATTTTTAATTAACTCAGCAGCTATAGTTTCAGCAGCCATATGTACATATTTTTCACACTGCTCAAAATAAACGGAAACAGTGTTATAGGGATCGTGTAAATAAGCTATTGGTTTTGGCAACCACAATCCAGCAAGAGTAACCGGGAGGTGATGAAAAATGGATGGCAACACACTCAAATGATGCGGCTCCATAACAACCAGCAAATCTCCCGCTCCTTGGCAATAATCCGCTATTGTTTTCGTTTTATGCTCACTTAATTCCATCTGGTTTTTTCTTGCATACTCTATCGCACGTGGATCTGCATCTGCACCACCACGAGTATCCAAACCGAATGAATAACTGTTAACGCCGTTTTTTCTGGCAACCGCTTCAGCCAATGGGCTCCTGCAGATATTGCCAGTGCAAATAAAAACCAGTCGTGTAATTTTTGAAAAATCAATATTTTGATAACGTCGAAAATAGCCAATTTTCAATAAACATTGAAAATAAAAAAAACGTAACATTCCTCTTTTGGAACCAAATGTTTGTTTAATCCAATTGTTAATGTTCACTGCTCGCATTGCTCATCTTGACAATAAAAACTGCTGGTAAATTTCGGTGTAAGTTTGATACATGTATTTTGCTGAAAACGTACTGACTGCATGTGCCTCGCCAGCTAATGCTAATTCGCGCCTGCTGACAGGATCGGTTATTACTTCCTGCAACCTTGTCACTATGTCGTCCCTACTGCCATTTTCTGCTAACAAACCGGTTTTACGATGTTCGATAATTTCTTCTGGCCCACCACATTTGGTGGCAACCACCGGTAATCCGCTGGCCATGGCCTCTATGGTTGCAATTGAAAAACCTTCTGATGAAGATGTTAATAAAAATATATTCAATTGCCGTAAATATTCTGCGGTATCGTTTTGAAAGCCAATAAAGCTCACCCAATTTTCAAGTTGTAGTTGATGTATTTTACTGTCCAGCTTTTGCATTAATTCTGCTTTCTGATGTCCGGCAACTACCACATGAAAGGAGGTGCCAGTTGTTTTCAGAGCAGCGACAACATCCAGCAAGAGTTCATAATTTTTAGCAGGCCGCACATTACCAAGACAGCCGATTAATAAAGTATCGTCGCTTAATTTCAAAATATGGCGCAAGCGGCGACTGTCTTCAATCCGGTATTTTTTTTCATATATGCCGTTATAAATAACTTTCACTATTGATGCCGGGAAAAGTTTTCGCTGCTCTATGTATTGACGCAAATCCTTACTCACGGCAATTAATTGTTTTACGCCCAAACGCATGATGAATTGCTTAATCCAAACCCATTTTTCTTTTGGATTAAGATCCACTTGGCCATGAATCGTTGCCACCAATGGAATAGCTAACAGAAAACCCAAAATAGAGTAGGTTAAGCTAGACCCCAATAAATGCGCCTGAATTAATGCCGTATTATTTTTTTTCAACAACTTTGCCAAAGCAAAATAATAAGGTATAGATAAAAAACCATGTGGTTTAACAATGTAATATCGAATCTGGCGTTTTTTCAGTTGGTCTTCGACCCAGCCTGCACCTTTGATAATTGCGTAATTTTCATAACCATCCAATCGCAAGTTTTCCACGAGATCCAAAAAAACAGTTTCTGCACCACCGGGGCCTGTGGTATCAATCGAATGCAAGATAGTTTTGATCGACATACTTTTTTCCTTAAACGGAATCAATTTTCTTGTGGGCACAAGCCAAACAGCTGCGCATTATACGCAGTTTCCTTTCAGCTAAACCTCAAGATTTCACAAGTTCTACTCGATATTGACTCTATCCGCTATGATGCCTGCATCTTTTACCAAAACCTGATTATTACTATGTCCCAGTTCAAAATTCTGGTGCTGGATGCAGCCCAACGCAGTGCTTTGGCTGTTGTGCGGTCCCTTGGGCAACATGCAGAGCTTGAGGTGTTTACTGCTGAGGCTTCTACTTCGGCATTGGCGGGAGAGTCGCGATTCTCCCGGCAGTTTCTCATTTGCCCAAGTGCAGAACACCAACCGCAATTATTTGTAGACTGGTTAGCCGAAACCCAATCCCGATATCAATTCGATTTGGTTTTGCCTGTAACCGAAATTACCAGTCAGTTGATTTTGCTGAATAAACAACAACTGGCATCAATACCCACCGCTTTTCCTGAATACGCTCAGGTAATGCAATTGGCCGATAAAGGTAATCTGGTCAAGCTGGCGCAACAACTGAATATTGATTGCCCTGTTTCGCAGCATTTCAATCAACTGTCCGAGTTGGACATCAATAATATTGTCTATCCCTGTGTGCTGAAACCTTTCCAATCACGCCTGTATAAAGATAATCAATGGATCAACACCAGTGTTGGGATCATTCACGATTTATCAGACCTCAACCGGTATATTGATAAAAATCCCTATCTGAAATTTAGCGGTTTCATGTTTCAGAAATTTATTCCAGGACACGGAGCCGGGGTATTTTGTCTTTACAACCTTGGTCAACCCGTGACTTTTTTTGCACATAAACGGTTGCGGGAAAAGCCACCCCAGGGCGGCATCAGTGTTTATTGTGAAAGCCAGCCTGTTGATCCCAAACTGCGTGATACTGCTGAAAAATTACTAACGGCCGTAGGTTGGCATGGTGTGGCCATGGTTGAATTCAGAATTGACGAACAAGGAAACGCCTATCTAATGGAAATCAACACCCGTTTTTGGGGATCACTGCAACTCTCGGTGGATTCCGGAATTGATTTTCCCTGGTTATTGGTTGCACAAAATCTCAACCTTGAACACAAGCTCCCAACTGAGTACAAAAAAGGCCAGAGACTTCGCTGGCTATTGGGCGATATTGATAGCCTTTACATCTATTTCAAATCGTCAGCCTCTATTGGAGCAAAACTTAAACGTCTGCTATGGTTCCTGAAACCGGACTTATTTAATTCACGACATGAAATAGATAGATTATCTGATCTGAAACCTGCCGTTTACGAATTAAAAAGATACATCAGTGCATTTCTGGGCAAGTGAGTATGAACCCCGTTAAACGATTGTTGAAATCAACAGCAACCAGTATTGCATCACGATACGGCATGCATCATCGCGCTCTTGATCAGCCGCATTTATGGGTGCTGATGTATCATCGAATACTCCCGGAAAACGATCCCCGTTTCATCACCGAAGAACCCGGAATGGTTGTCACGCCCGATACTTTTGATATGCATCTGCGTGAAGCCAAAAAGATTTTTGACATAGTCTCTTTAAAAGAATGGGTTGCACACAAACAAGCCGGCAACAAATTACCACGCAAAGCCTGTGTCATTACTTTTGATGATGGCTGGCTGGACAATTACCAATTTGCTCTACCCATACTCAAACAACATCAAGTTCCTGCCACCCTGTTTGCGGTTGCAGAAAAGATCGGTACTGACTTTCAATTCTGGCCCAATATTGTTTTATGGTTATTATTTAATAATCGACTTGCGGCTATGCAATCCCACCCGTTATTTGGCAATTGCATTACTGAAAAAAATCCAGCCATTAACAGAGAGTTTGCTGCATCCTGTATTGCAAGGCTCAAACAATTTTCAGATAAAGAAATTTTCAGCGCTCTGGCAGAAATCAATCAGGGAAATCATTTACTAAACGATATGCCAAGAGCACTCATGAATTGGGATGAACTGAAATCAATGCAAGCATCAGGGTTGGTTGATATAGGCTCACACACTTGCAGCCACAAAAGATTGACTGATCGATTGACTGTCACTGAACTGGAATACGAAATCAACAACAGCAAAACTATTCTGGAAAATCAATTAGACCAAAAAATTGACTTGTTTTGTTTCCCTAATGGTGACTACAATCAAACTGCCTTGGAGTTGGTAAAAGCAAGCTACACCGCAGCCGTCACCACACAGAAAGGCATAGTGTCTAATAATAATTTTTCTTTACACGAACTAAAAAGAATCGGTTTGCACGAGCAGGTCAGTAGTACGCCTCGCGAATTTGGCGCAAGGCTCTCGGGTATGATGTAACAGATTCTGGAGGCAGGCATGGATAGACTTATAACGCGCTTATTAGCAATCTCGCCACTTAATGCACTGGCATCAAGTCTTCTGGGTCACTACGTCACTATCTATATGATGCATAGGCCCTCCCCCGAAAATAAGATCTTCAATGGAACCGACCCCAAACTACTGGAACAGTGCCTTGATTACGCACAAAAAAATAATTTTCATTTTTCCAATATTGATGAAATTGTGCAGATGGCTATTAACGGAGAAAAACCCGCAAGACCGACACTCTGTTTTACCATGGACGATGGTTATCTTGATCAGCTGACGGTATTAACGCCCATATTGCTGAAATACAATGCAAAACCCACAATCTTTGTATTGAGTGATTTCTCCGATAATATCGACTGGCCCTGGGATGCAAAAATTATTTATTTTTGTCAAAAGACTTCCATTCCCACCATAGAATTTACCTACAATGATCAGTTTTTTTCATTGGATTTCAGTAATCAGGAATCCCGCATTATCAGCCGCCGCAAAATAACGGTTTTTGCAAAACATTTGCCTGATGAAACCCAAAACCATTTTTTAAAATTCCTGCAATCCAGCCTGGCAGTTTCCTTACCTGCAACAGCGCCTGCAGAATTTGCACCGGCAGATTGGAATAACCTGAGGCATTATCACGCACTGGGATTAAATGTAGGCGCACATGGTAAAACCCACAAAGTGTTCAATACCTTAAGCGAAGAAAAAATTAATTTGGAGTTACAGGATTCAAGAGACAAACTGTTTGCACAAATTCCCGGTGCATCAAACGTATTTTGCTATTCATCCGGTACAGATAAAGATTACTCGCCCAAACATTGTTCACTGGTCAGCAATGCCAATTTTATGGCTGCTGTAAGTGCAAAACCAGGAAATACAACTCTGGCTAATATCAAGCAGGATTTGTTTAATATTCCGCGCCACAGCTTCCCGTCCAGTCTCAATCAATTTATTCGATATTCATCCTGGATTGAATATCTTCGATCCAAAACAAGCTAACAAGAAAGAGTTCAATGTCTAACGCACAAACAACAGAGCTTTCCGCTTTATTAAAGGCACAAAAAAATAAAAAAGGGGAAATAGCCCGGCAATTCAAACAGGTAGAAAAAGGTAGTGATGAACACAAACTACTCCTGCAACAAATGCAAGCCATTTCCCTGTTAATTGATGACACTGAAGCCGCTATCAAACAAGCAGCTCAAGCTGAAAAACCAGCCGATACTTTTTTTGTCCCACAAAAAAAAGCATTTGATTATCTGGAACCCGAAAATCATTTCGCTGGTGGTTTTAGCATCAGCCTGGCTGATCGACATCAATTGCAGGATTGGTTTGAATATCTGCAACATCACGCCCACACTCCCTACCATCAAGCGCAATGGCAGACTTTGATTCAAAAAGAATTTGACCATGAAAGTTTAATATTGATTGCCTACGATCAAACCCGCGAAATTATCGGTGGTCTTCCGCTGACACTTTTTTCAAGTCAATTATTTGGTCGTTTTGCCGTTTCCATTCCCTATATCAATTACGGCGGCCCCATAAGTGCTTACAAAAATATCTGTAGCGCATTGATCCATCACAGTAAAACGCTGTTAGATCAATTTAATTTATCCCATATTGAAATTCGCAGTATTCAGGCTGACCTTTATCCTGTTTATACAGCCAAAAAAGCGTCCATGATTTTGCAATTACCCAACACAGATGAAATTCTTGAACAAGAACTGGGTTCAAAGCTACGCGCGCAATACAAAAAGGCGGAAGAATATTCCCCCGAACTCAAGATTGGCAAAATAGAATTGCTGGATAATTTTTATCAGGTCTTTGCACGCAATATGCGTGATCTGGGCACACCGGTATACCCCAAAAGTTTTTTCCAGTCGATTTTGAGTGAGCCCGCAATCCATTCCACGCTGATCATTGTCAAGAAAAACAACAAACCAGTATCCGCCGCTTTTTTAATTGGCAACAACAACACACTGGAAATCCCCTGGGCATCCACCATTGCCGAAGCCAATAAACAAAATATGAATATGTGGATGTACCGCAATATTTTAAAATTTGCGATAGAAAATCAATTTGAATTTTTTGATTTTGGCAGATCCACTATCGATGCAGGCACTTACAAATTCAAAAAACAGTGGGGCGCTTTGCCCAGACAACACTACTGGTATTACCTGATGCCTGAAGGTCAGGCATTACCTGAAATAAATCCCAACAATCCAAAATACAAAATATTTATCGCATTATGGAAACTAATGCCAGTCTGGTTAACCAAAATTGTCGGGCCATTTTTGATCAAACATATCCCTTGAAATTAATTTTTAATCTGCAGATTTTTTTCGAGCCTTGTATAAATGCTCTAAAAGAATTTTATTATCAGGAGCCAGCGCAGATGCTTTTGATAAGATTTCTTCTGCTTGATCGTATTTTTTATTTTTTACCAAAATCCAACCGTAGGTATCCATAACGTCAACTGAGTCCGGCGCCATTTTATAAGCTGCGGATGCAAGCGATTCTGCTTTGATAGGATTTGAATCAATATATAGCCAAGCGAGATTATTCATGGCAACCAGATTATTGGGGTTGGATGTCAGCAATTTTTCGTAAGAAATGATAGCCTCGGCAGACTTGCCCTGCTCTTGCTGCTGCATAGCTTTTAATAAAAGTGCTTTGGGGTTTGCAGAGTCGCGTTGATTCCACTCATCTATTAATTGGCTCAAAGAAGAATAATCTTTGTTGGCTTGATAAATTTCGTAAAGTTTTTCAGCGTAAAGCTCGAAGGAATCTATTTTCCAAGCCTCCCTGAAAGACGCCAGTGCTTTGGTATGCTGTTGTTCCTTTTCTTCAATTAACCCCGTCAGGAAAAAGTGTATTGCTGATTTTTTATCGGCATCAGGAGCCTGCAATAATGTTTTTACCTGAGCAATTTCCCCATTTTTCAATGCAATCTGTACATAGTAATAAAGCGCTGTTCGATCATTGGCATCCAGTCCCAAAGACTTAATAAATATTTTCTGCGCCTCAGCCCATTTTGAAGCTTGGAACAATTGAAACCCATAATTGTTATAGAGCGTGATAATTTGACGCTTGACTCCGGGATCAGACGTTTTCTGCAACACGAAATCCAATGAAGCATCCAGATCCGACCATTGTTGATTACGGGCATTTAATAATGCCGTATAAAAATGCGGCTGCCATAAAGTTTCATCAACGGACTGCAGTTCTTTTAAAAATGCTTTTGCCGTTGAAAAAGAATTTTTTTCCAACAAACCAAACCATCGGCCATAAACCTGTGTTGATTCAGGAGCAAGGCGTAAATAATCTTGCAACATTTTTCTTGCAGAGTCTTTCTTATTTTGTTTGCTATACAACTCCGACAGAAGCAACAAAGAATCCTTTTTTTGCTGACTTGTCAAACCCGAGTATTGAGCCGTTAATAATTTTTCTGCAGCCTCGTATTGTTTTTGCCTGATCATCCACCAGGATTCAATCAACACCGGCTGATACTCATCAGGGTATTTATTTTTTAATTGTTCAATGGCGACCAGCACTGTTTTCTGATCTTGATCTTGTGCCAACTGATTAAAATAGGTTTGCTGGATTAAACCGTCCAACGGAGCATTTTTAAATGCAGTTTCCAATTGTGCCAACCCTTGCATCTTTTCACCCAGACGATAATGTCGCTCGGCCAAAGCCAGCCTCAATCTTTGCTGCGCAGGTTCCATGGCAATGCTTTTTTCCAACGCCATAGCACCATTCTTGTCATCAGGATTTTGCTGCAAGAGAATCAAACCATAAGTTGCCAATAACTGCGCATTGGTGGGCTGTGCATTTACCGCTGACTTTAATAACTCAATCGCTTCAGTGATTTTATTATTACGCACTTTCAACAAACTGTTTGCCTGAATCAGGCCCGATGTTGCAGTTTCCGGATCAATCACATTTGAAAAAAATTCTTCTGCTTCCTGATCGCGTCCTTGTTGAAAAGCAATCACCCCCAACAAAGTTGTAACATTCGAATTATTCGGATAACTGCGATGCAATTCCGTTAATAATATTTGTGATTTTTCAAGCTCTCCTTCTGCATAAAGCGTCACAGCTTCATCAAAGCGGGTTTTCATCGCATCCAATTGCGGATTAGCAGAAGATAAAATCGTCTGATAAGTATATGCCTCTCCCGACCTTCCCTGCCGCACAAGGATTTCTACCAATCGACTTAATATATTGGCTTTTTCTACTGTGAGAGTATCTGCATTTATACTGGAAGAAAGTGCAGTCGTAAGTGATTTTTCAGCCGCATCCAATCTGGATTGCTGTGCATACACATCAGCCAAATTTACCAGAGACTCACGATGCAATACCGATGTGGATGGAACCAACAAAAAATATTTTTCTGCAGCTGACCAATCGGCATTTAATTGTGCGAACTTGGCCTGTGCAAAAGATGCATAACCATCATCATTCGAAACAGCCGCCATTTTACGAACTTCCATTTCATATTCAGGTATTTCACCCAAATTTAAATGGCATTGTGCTTTTAATAATCTGAATGCCTGATCAGGTTCCAGACTCGATGCAGTCAAGGTATCCAACGCTGAACGATATTTTTTTCGCTGGAAATAAGCATAAGCCAGTTCATGACCAAGCTCCGGCATCAAGGCTATTTTATTGCCGATTAATTTTTCTACTTCGGAGTAATAACCTATTCGATTGTAAATACGTGCAGTTTGCAAATAGCCTTGAGCAGAATCAGGAGACATCTGGATTACATTTTTTGCTTGAACCAAAGCTGCGCGTAATTGCCCCTGATTAAAAAGTTGTTCAGCCGATTTTAAATATTGTGCTGATTGATTCTCTTTGTCTTGCTGGCTATCACAAGATGAAAGCGTAAAACAAAAGAAGACCAGCAGATTTAAGAAGGTTGTTTTAATCACGATGATTACTCGAAATGATAAGCCAGTGCCAAACCTGTGAAATTTTCAGTGTAATCCTGCACCCCGGAATCAGATGAACGACCTTCTTTTTCTGTAAAAATTTCAAGGCTGATATTACGCAAAAAGCTGTATTGGAATGACAGGCGCGTTATTGACGATACGACTCAGTCAACTGACCCAACACGGGTTCCTGATCAGAAATGCCATGCATTATTAATGTTTGCGCGCGCGGTGAGAAAGTATACCTGAAATTAATAGTGGCCGATTTTTGGGTCGATTCGGAATCCGAATCGACATACATATCTTTGGTATGGGCAAAACCCAAAGTTAAATCACAACGCGCGCACACACTCGTTGTATTCCAATCAACACCACCGGTGATTCGTTTAATAATTCCAATATCAGTTATAGCGGCATCGACAACGGGAACATCGGAAATAGCAAAATCCAAACCTTGCCCAATCGAACTATCTGTCATTGACTGATCCAGATACACACGAAAACCATTGGCGCCGGATTTATAATTCAAGGAAGCTTCGTAGTGAGGAACCGACTGATCCTCACCGATTTCCGGCTGCGATTTATCTCGCCCCGCACCTATAGAATAAGACAGCTTGCGCAAATTGACTTGATAAACCGCTGCCACTGAAGTCAGGTTGTAATTCGCAGACGGGAAAAACAAAAACTCCGATTCGGTTTTTTTTACACGCAAATTTACAGTATCTACTGCTGAAAAATCGTGATTGTAATTCACGCCATAAGTATTTCGATCAGCATCACGCGCTTCCGATTCCAGATAACGAGTGCGGGAAAAATCAGCGGACAGAATTAATTCATCGCTGCCGCTCATTTGAAAACGAGCACTGGGCACAGCAGACACGATTTCCCTTTCTTCCTGATTCGCAGTGGTAGGTGCTGCGGCTATATCTTGCAACAATGTTCTACGCGAATGACGCAAATCCAGATTGAGAATACTGGTAGCATTACCCAATTTAACAGCTGAATCACCCTGCAAATAACTTTCGTCTTGTTGTGAATTATCAGAAAAGGTGTCCTTTGTTGCAGCATATTGCACATTGGCACTCAGCCATTCTGTAAGCCAGTCACCTTCTATAGAAGCGGCGTAACGATTTTGTTGCTCGCTAATTTCATTGCCGGATGTTTTTAACGCATTGTCAGACTCACCAATAGCGGCAGAAAGATCTACCGAAAAATTCTTGGCATACCCCAGGGACGGCAAGCAAAAAAACAGCGTTGTTAATTTTATTGTTGATCGCATAAAAGTTTTCCTGGTTTATCAAAAAACCTAACTTGCAAATACCAATCCCGCGAATTTTTCTTTTCCAACGGCATCAACCGCCGCCAACACTTCATCAGTCACCGCTTTTCCAAATGGAACCACCAACAAGGTGTAATCGCAAAATTTGGATAAAATTCTGGCCTCTGTTGATTGCTGTACCGAGGGTGCATCCAACACAATAAACCTGTCCGGGTAACGAGACTTGATTTCGTTGATAAATGCTTGCATTTTTTTGGAGTTAAAAATTTCCGCTGCAGATTCACTGCCTTGGCCGGAAGGGATTATCCGCAAACGTTCGACACCGGACGGATAAATAATATCTTCAAGTGGTAGCGAATTTTCTGAAAGGTACTGGGTTAATCCATAATGAATATCACCCAGAACATATTTTTCTATGTCCGACTCATAAGGATTACAATCAACATACAAAGCCGTCTTGTAATGATCCAGCGCGAAAGTGGCCGCCAGATTAAATGAAAACGCACTGGAAGATCCTGTACTTGCGACCGAAGTCACTAACACCACCATATTATCGGTTTTGCTTTTTTGTAACAGACGTATTCTGACTTCACGAAAAGCATTCAACAAACTGCGCTGGCGCATACCTGCAAAAATAATTTTCTTATCGTAAAGCTCTTCATGCGACCACAATGCAGGCGAAGGAATATTTTTAATTTGTTCGTGCTTTTTGTGCTCCATTACAGCATCCTTAACCAGTTGATCTGACGATTCAACCAAGTCATTAAATTCGTCAACCAACGACATCAGGTTCTTTTTGTCTCTGGGTTCTTTTTTCATGATACGACCCCGGGTTAACTATTGGTGATCTGCCAAAAGGCAGCAGAAGCAACGTAAACTGTCATACCAAAACAGGCCACAGCTAAAAGCATTAATGCATCCTTACGCAATAATCGTTGCACTATGGGTGAATCGTAATGAGGAATTACGCCAATCATACTCACATCATCCGGTAATTGTTTTTGCAAAATTCTTGCAGATCGCAAATGTGGATCAACCATTATGTAAGCGATTAACAAACCTATAGGAGCAAGGAATGCCAAAATGGGCCCCAGTAATACGAAGTGAATAAAACGCAATCCTGCAGGACGCAAAGGAAATGATGGTGATTCCTGCACCCTGTATGTAACACCCTGACCTTCCTGATCCAGCGTCATAGATACACGAGCAGCTTCTTTCTTCTGCAACATTTCATCATAAACTTTTCGAGTCACATCGTTATCACGTGTCAATTCAGATAACTTCGCCTGCCTTGCGGCAATACGCTCTTGTCTTTCCAACTCTTCAGACTGGAGATTCAGTAACGATTGCATACGACGTTTCTGCGTGCGCATTTCCACATCGGCTTCTGACAATTGTTTACGCAATTCTTCATAAAGCGGATTTAGAAGTTTTTCACCGCTGCCAAACACAGCACCCGATTCCTGCATTTTTTGGATAGACTGATCCACTTCCGCAATTTGGGATTTCAACGAAATAATATCCGGATAACTGTCCTGATAACTCAACTGTAATTGCTCCAGTTGTGACACCAGAATTTGTCGTTTTTGTCGCAACTCATCCGCTTGACCTTTGGCTTGTAAATACTGACCTTCAGTTCCCAACTGTTGGGTAATGGTATTGATGCGCGCCTGTGTTTCTTCCAAATTTATTTTCAGTGTTTCCAGATCCTGACGCAAACTTGCCAGCCGTGAATTAACCTGTTCTTCTGTACCATCAGTATTTTGCGCTTTGAATTCCTTTAATTTTTCTTCTGCAGTTTCCAAACGCTTTTTATAGATTTGTACCTGTGAATCGATAAAGGTATAGGCACTCATGCTTTCATCACGTTTTTTGCGCGCCGCATTCTCAATAAATTCTGCAACTATCGCATTCAATACCTCAAACGACACATCAGGGTTATTGGCAGTGAAGGACAACCGAAAGTAATCGTTACTGCGTTCTCTTTCGATGCGAATGCGGCCACGAATAAAATCGACTACACGTAACTGTTCTGCTTCGGTCATATCCTCTTTAATCAATCCGGCACGCAAGCCAACTGACAACATGATGGGCTTGGTATAAATGATTTCACTGGCTTTTTCCGATCTATCAATTTGCGTGACCTCCGCATTACCTTTCAGCAATGGCCCAATAATATTGGTATCGTCAGCATACAAAACTGCACTGGTGGTGTAGTTTTTCGGCCAGGTAAAACCTATAGCTAAAAAGATAAATGCAATGACAAGAAAAGCTGCAACAACAAAAAATCGGAATCGAATCAATTCCGCTTTAAATGCATCAAACAGCTCTCGAAGATAGACTTTGTCCATGGCTCTCTCTGTTAATTAACTCAATACTGCGATTAAAAACGTCTTTCAGGCACACTGACAATATCAGATGGCTGCAAGGTGTAGTTGGTATCAACATCACCGTCATTAATCAAATCATCCAGTTTCACCGGATATGCTCTGGTGGCACCATCAATTTTCCTATACAGGGTTGCTCTATTGCCTGAAGCAAAATCATTTAATCCACCGGCGAGCAAAATCAAATCCAACACTGTCATACCATCACGATAGGCAATCGATTGCGGATTTTTAACCGCACCGGTAACACGCACACGTCGCAAAAAATCCGAACTGCTGGGGTTGGCTACTATTACAGTCACTTGCGGATTTTTTACATAGTTGGATAAACGCTTACTGATTACTTGTGCCAATTCGGTACTGGTCATATCCGCCGCCGGAATATCACCCACCAATGGCATGGAAATTTTTCCATCAGGACGTACACGCAATTTCATGCTCAATTCCGGATTGCGCCACACATTGACATCCAAATCATCGTCAACACCAATCCGGTAGTCACTGATAGTGACTGCCGACTCAACAATCGGCGGCATTTTTTCCTTTTTGGCACCGGAGCAACCAATGCACGCCAATACCAGAATCACCGCCAATAAAGATAAAACAATTTTCATAGCTCGCTCCATTTTTAATGTACGCCTTTGCCTAAAAGAATAATTTCTACTGTCTGGATCATGATTAATACATCCATCATGAAACTGTGATTTTTGGTGTAATACAGATCGTACTGCAGTTTATTTTTTGCATCTTCAACCGATGCACCATAAGGATATTTTAATTGCGCCCAACCCATTAACCCCGGTTTGACTTTATGGCGCATATCGTAATAGGGAATTTGCTCGCATAGGTTTTTCACAAACTCTGGCCGCTCCGGTCGCGGCCCCACGAAACTCATTTGCCCCACCAACACATTGTAGATTTGTGGCAATTCGTCCAACCGTGTATTGCGAATAAATGCACCTACACGTGTTATGCGATTGTCATTTTTTTGCGCCCACACAGCGCCATTTTTTTCCGCATCCTGACGCATGCTGCGGAATTTATAGATACGGAACGTTTTTCCGTGCAACCCTACTCTGACCTGATGATAAAGAGCGGGCCCTTTGCTTTCGAGTTTGACAGCTATGGCCGTCAACAACATAAAAGGCCATAACAGTAATAAAAACAAGCTGGCCAGAAGGATATCAAACAAACGCTTGGCCAGAAGTGCACCGCGCGAAAAATTGAAACCATCGGAATACAGCATCCATCCCGCCTGCAATAAACCCACATCAATAATTCCCATTTCACGCTCATAAAAACTCTGGGCATACACCGAGGGCACTCCCATTAATTTGCAATCCAGAAATTGGCTTAATGGAAATGCATCGCCTGACAAACGACGACGCTCATCCGGAGTAATTACAATTTCCGAGATTTGATTTTCCTTGACCAGCTTCACCCAATCCTCAGGCTCGGGAATAACAGGAACTTCTGTTACCTGCACGGTTTCCTGGGCACTGGGCACACAAGCATAAATATCAATCGCCAGACTGCCTGAATTCGGCATAAGCTCTTCCAAAAGTTTTTTTGCTTTTGTTCCTGCACCATAAAAAATAACCCGTCGCCTAACCTGTTTGGCATCTACCACCCGGATAAATATAAAACGCACGATTGAAATGATTAAGGTTGCACTTAATATGGCCCAAAAAATTAATGTCTGACCAAAAAATGCTTCCAGCGTAATTAAATCAATCAAAAATAATGCCGCACTGGAAAGCAGAAAAAAACTAACCAGGGTACGCAGCAACATATTGACCAAACCCTCACGCACCAGCGATGAGTAAACTCCCATGGCCAAACTGCTAAAGGTCAAGACCGCGACAAAAATAAAGTAAGAAACGGGTGCAAGAATATCGGAAAATTCTGCTGTAGGATTCAGGTGCTCGACTATTGCAAATGCCAGCCTAAGGGAGATAACCAAACTGATTGCTTCTGCAATTGCCAGGTACAAATAAGGAAGATGCACGTAGTGTTTATTAACGCGAATATAAGACAAACCCGACTCCTAAGGATTAACAATGATGTTCTGACAAAAAGACAAATTTCCTTGTACCAAGGCCGGGCGATTATAACCGGTTTCGCAACAAATACCCGCGATAAAACAAACAGATGTAAAGTCGAAATTCATCATTAACTTGTGGTACCTTTGCCAACTTTGGAAACGCTCACTAACAGGAATTCTTTATGTTCCCTACAAATCCCAGATTATGCATTATCGGCCTTGGTTATGTTGGCCTGCCATTGGCCGTCGAGTTTGGAAAAAAAATCGACACCATTGGTTTTGATATTAACTTGCAACGGGTTGATGCTCTTCGACAGGGTATAGACGCTACGCTTGAACTTTCTTCAGAAGAACTTAAAGAACCAAAATCCCTGACGTTTTCCACACAGGAAGCTGACATCAAGGCCTGCGACATCTACATAGTCACAGTTCCCACCCCCATCAATAACAGCCATCAACCTGATTTAAGCCCGCTCGAAAAAGCCTCTGCACTTTTGGGCCGCGTCATCAAAAAGAACTCCATTGTCATTTATGAATCGACGGTTTATCCAGGTTGCACCGAGGAAGTCTGCATCCCGATCATAGAGCAAGTTTCGGGCCTAAAATTCAATCAGGATTTTTTTGCTGGTTACAGCCCTGAAAGAATTAACCCGGGCGATAAACAACGGCGGGTGCATAACATCATTAAAATTACCTCAGGATCAACACCGGAGGTCGCCACCTATGTTGATGAGTTGTATCGCAAAATTGTGGTGGTCGGAACCCATAAAGCGAGCAGCATTAAAGTGGCCGAAGCCGCCAAAGTGATTGAAAATACCCAACGCGATTTGAATATTGCGCTGGTCAATGAACTGGCCCTGATTTTTCATCGCATCGGAATTGACACACTGGAAGTGCTGGAAGCCGCCGGAACCAAATGGAACTTCCTACCGTTTCGTCCGGGCTTGGTGGGCGGCCACTGCATCAGTGTTGACCCCTACTACCTGACACATAAAGCGCAACAAGTAGGTTATTACCCTGAAGTCATTCTTTCCGGTCGCCGCGTTAACAATGCCATGGGTGCTTTTGTTGCAGACTCAGTGGTGAAGATGATGACGAAGCGCAAATCACAAGTGGTGGATGCACGAATATTAATTATGGGATTAACCTTTAAAGAAAACTGCCCCGACCTGCGCAACACCGGTGTGATCGATATTATCGAAGAAATGAAAACCTATAACACCTTGGTGGATATTTATGACCCTTGGGCAGATCCAGCTGAGGCCCATCATGAATATGGATTGGATTTGATTAAATCGCCTGAAAAAAACACCTACGATGCCATCATCATTTGTGTTGCACATAATCAATTCAAAGAAATGGGAGCACAGGGTATTCGCGCGTTAGGTAAACAAACCCATGTGCTGTTCGATGTAAAACATGTGCTGCCAAAAGCGGACGTAGACGCACGACTATAACCCAGCGAGCAACTCAAGATGCCAAATGCTCAATCACAAAAAACTTTACTGGCAACCAAAAAAATCACTCATGCCATGACCATAGACGTGGAAGATTACTTCCACGTTGCCGCATTCAACAAAGTGATTGACCCATCCACCTGGGAAAAATGGCCTTGTCGTGTTGAGCAAAACACCAATACGTTACTGGCACTATTTGATCGCAACAAAATTAAAATTACGTTTTTTATTTTGGGCTGGGTTGCCGAACGTTATCCGGATTTAATCAAACGCATTCACCAGCAAGGACATGAAATTGCATCACACGGCTACAGCCATCAATTAATTTACAAACAGGATCCAAAAGTTTTTCGTGAAGAAACTGTAAAATCCAAACAAATATTGGAAGATTTAATTCAACAACCCATCACCGGTTATCGTGCTGCCAGTTATTCCATCACACGCAATTCTCTTTGGGCTCTCGATATATTGGCTGAATTGGGATTCACATGGGATTCCAGTATCTTTCCAACGCGTCACGACAACTACGGTATTCCCGGCAGCCCGGAGGAGCCTTACAAAATCGGCACTCATGCAGGAAAAGTTCTTACAGAATTTCCACTCACCACTGCAAAAGTGTTGGGCCAGTCGGTACCCGCCGCAGGCGGAGGATACTTTCGCCAATACCCTTACTTTTTATCACGCTGGTTATTTGAACTCGCCAGTTTGAACCAAACCAAACCGCAAATTTTTTATTTGCACCCCTGGGAAATCGATCCCGACCAACCCCGCGTCCCCAACGCCAGCTGGTTCAGTAATTTCCGCCACTACACCAATTTGCATCGCTGCTTACCGCGTCTTGAACGAATGCTTTCCGATTTTAAATTCGGAACCATTAGCGAAAGTTTAGGCAGCGTTGAGATTCAAAAAACGATTCATATTGATGATTTAGGGAAGATTTAAAGGCCTTTCACCCCACCCTAGCCCTCCCCTTGGCAAGGGGAGGGAACAGATTGTACTTCGATCAACATAAGCAGGGAGTAAGGTCCCTCCCCCTTGCCAAGGGGGAGGTTAGGAGGGGGTGATCTCGCCAGAGATCTTGTGATTTTTAGAATAATTCCCAATCAAAAATTCTGCAGAATCATTTAATTGGCTGGACAAAATTAAATCCTTTTTCTGCCGATCTATTTTCCATGCGAACGGCGTCATCTCCAATAAAGATTGCATCTGGTTAGGGTTATTAATCTCAAGTCCAAACCGAACATTTGTTGTTTCTTTTAAAACAAAACCATTCATTTCAGGTAGCGGCTGCAACGGACGAATCTCAGAATAGATTTTTTTACGCAGTCCAATCAAATGTTGTTCACCGGGAATAACAACTAGCAACTTCCCATCAGGCTTTAATACTCGTTGTAATTCAGCATCTTTGCTCGGCGCCAGTATGCGAAGAATTGTATCCATAGATTGATCTTGTAATGGCAGATCAAAATTGGAAGCAACGACATGTGTAATATTGGGAGATTCTTTTGCTGATTTTGCAGACATAGCAATTCCTGCTTTGGCAATGTCTACCGCATAGATTTCTGTTGCAGGTAAATGTGTGGCGATCCCGCGAGAGAAGTAACCTTCACCGCAACCGAGATCCAATAAAGTTTTTGTGGATGGATCAATTAAAGATAATATTTTTGATTTTAATGGATCAAAAAATGCTGCCTGAAGAAATTCTCGTCTGGCTTTCAATTGCTCTTTGGCATCACCCGGTGTCAGGGAATTTTTATGTTGCACGGGTAGTAAATGAAAATAGCCTTCTTTTGATCGGTCAAATTGATGTCGATTACTACAAACCAAAGCCTGAGGGTTTTCTTGAAAAGCAGATTGACAAATTGGGCAACGCAAGAATCGCATCTATTATTTACCCATTATGCGCTTGCGCCAGGGCGTTTCTACTTTATGGTAGAGCCAGGACGATACAATCAAAACAAACACTGTCGATAATGTAATCACCAGAATTTCTTGCCCTAGATTTAACGAATCCGCCAAGGGCTTGCCAGTTAAATAAAGTGCTGACATACGCAAAAGATCCAACAGCAACCAGTGACTTAGATAAACACTGAAAGAAATTTTTCCGAGATAAACCAAAGGAGTGAAATGCAGCAAATGATTTTCTCCGACAGGAATTC
>CAMLRJ010000006.1 GCA_946482345.1 uncultured Cellvibrio sp. | reverse complement strand
CTCGTCATTCGGCCAGTTGCAGAATTTAGTTGGGATGTTTAATTCTGTCTGGAAAATCACTAACCCCTTTAGTTGTTCGCTTCACTTTCTGAATGCGGCCATCTTCATTAAATTTCACGTACTCAGCGGCAACATGACGCTGTTTCTTTTTGCAATTGGTTTCGGGAGTGTCTAACCAGCGGTGATAGAACAGAATCCACTGGCCTTGGTATTCGACGATGGAGTGGTGATTATTGCCATGCTCTTCTTCCATTATTACGCCACGATATTTCCACGGACCTTTAGGTGATTTGGATGTGTAATAAGAGAGTATGCGGTTATTTTCAGGCATGGTGAAATAATAAATCCCATTACGTTTGAATACCCAAGGCCCTTCCATTTTGGGTTCATATCCGCCCATATCCATTTTTTGTAATCCGCCCTTTATGCTGAGTAAATCATCGGCCATTTCAGCAACTTGATAGTCCGCATTTAAACCATGAAAGTATAAGTACGCCTTGCCATCATCATCGATAAATAAACTGGGATCATTGGCGTATGGTGTAGTCCAAAGCGGTTTTCCGATTGCGTCTTTAAATGGGCCAGTGGGTGAATCACTGACCGCTACACCAAGTCCCATCCATTTAGTACTTTTTTCCGGATTGACCCTGTCTTTAAAGCCGGTGCCTGCAGGAAATATCAAATAATATTTTCCATTTTTATAAGCGGCATCAGGTGCCCATGCAAAATTATCCGCCCAGGTTAAATCGCTGATCTTTAAAATTGGCCCATGGGTTTTCCAATTCACCAAATCCGAAGATGAAAACGCATACCAATCTTTCATGTGAAAATCCTCCTGACACTCTTCATCATGTGATGTATAGAGATACATTTTTCCATCACCCCACACATGACCAGAGGGGTCAGCCGTTCGAATATTGTTGCCAAAATTTAACGGATTTTTAGCAAAACTATTTGAAACGTAAACCACGCATAGTGCCAACGCAGCAGTCAGTATCTTTCTCATAATATCTCTCGTGTGATGGGTATTTTTTAAAAATGGGTCAATGGTCATTGATTCAAATTAACGTTATTTCATGCAACATTCAGTTGGCGCTTCAATATTAAAATAATCAAAATCCAAATATTGTCCATTTGACTTGCCAATTGCGCGTACAAACAATCCAATTTTTGCACCGACCCAACGACCTGGACGCGCCTGAAATAATTCGTCATTGACTTCGAAATGTTCACCGTCAACAAATCCAGACACGCTCAAGCCACCTTCATTAATAAAAAATCTGAGCGTAATTTCTTGTGATTCAAGTTTCCTGACTGGCTTAAATATCTCCTGACATCCTGAACGTGCATCTCTGCATTCTGCAAAACCAAGAGTAGCCACACCATTTTCAATTTTGACACCGACCCAACGATAATCCTCACCCAATAACACCATGCCACTCATAAGGTTGTCTGCACCCTCCGGAATGACCAATCTGGTTTGCGCAATAAATTTTGGAGCAGGTAATTTTTGCAACAATATCGCAGGGTTTAACCAAAGATTTTGTGTGAGTGGCGCAACATCTTCAGTCGCAAACAATCTTAGATAGCCTGGCGCATCATTAAGTGAATACCAACTGGTTTGAAAATTTGCGTTCCATTGCCATTGCAAACCCAGCGATTGTTTATCGAAGGAATCCATGAATGGTAAATTGCTGACCTTCTGTGTTGGCAAGCCGGGTTTTTTGTAAAACTGAACAGGATTACCAACACCATCATTATCTGAATCGACACCAATCACGGGCCAATCATTTTTCCAATGCATAGGTTGCAAATGCACAATACGACCATAAGCGCCCCGACTTTGAAAATGCACAAACCAATCCTCGCCTTTTGATGTGGATATCCAGGCTCCCTGATGCGGCCCATTAGTGGAACTGGTGCCCTGCACCATCACTTTTTTAAATCCGTAAGGCCCTTGAATGTTCTTTGCGCGAAATACAGCTTGAGTGCCAACCGGAACTCCACCCTCAGGCGCAAAAATATAGTAGTAACCATTACGTTTATAAAACTTGGGACCTTCGAGAGTTTTGTAACCTGGAATAAGATTGGCATCGATTAAATGTCGCCCGGGCGATTCAACTGCAGATGCATCCCAAGACATGGAGTGCAAGGTCAAAATATTATTAAATCCAGCTCGACTTTTCGCCCAACCATGCAACAGATAGGCTTTGCCATCATCATCCCATAGAGGGGTTGGATCGATTAGACCTTTGCCAGGCAATATCAAATGCGGTTTACTCCAAGCACCAGCGGGATTTTTGGCTTTGATAACATAAATTCCGTAATCAGGGTCAGGATAAAAAATCCAATAAAATCCGTCGTGATAACGAATGTTCGGTGCCCAGACACCATTACCATGTTGTGGCACTGCAAACACATTTTCCGGAACCAAAACCGGCAATGCATAATTTATTAATTGCCAGTTAACCAAATCCTTCGAGTGCAAAATAGGTAAGCCAGGCGCAGCGTTAAAACTGGAAGCCGTCATGTAAAAATCATCGCCCACTGCCACCACATCAGGATCTGAATAGTCAGCATATAAAATGGGATTTTGATAAAAACCGTTACCTAAATCGGCTTGCCAAGGAACCGTCTTCCCGGCAGGTTTTGTCAAAATAGAATCACAAGCACCGAGAAAGAAGGTGACAAACAAAATTTGGACTGCATTCAACAACTGTTTTGATTTCATTTTTTATCTCAACTCTTTTTTCTTCTAACGCGCCACGATTTTAAACGAGCACAATAATTCCAATTTTAATATTTAATCACAGCCGTAGGTTGGAAGAGGCAAAGCCGACTTCCGACAAAATTGACCAATTACAGATATGCCTTTGAATCGAACATGTCGGAAGTCGCTTCGCTCTTCCAACGAGGTTTTTATTGCAAGTTACGCGTTGATTCAAGGATAGCCGATAGAGCCATAATGAAATATTATGCAGTGAAAAAATTACATAACTTTAGTGACTAATTTACCTACCAATTTAAATGGGATAGCAATATATAAAAAATCATCTGTCGCATTTTATTTCATTAAAAATTAAAAATAAATTAGTCACTTAATTACTCCTTCCATGAGTCATTGATATTGCTTTAGCAATAAAACTTAGCTACTGTCTACCAATATCTTGCAGCACAAAAAAATTAGAATCATTCTTTAACCAGCTATCAAAACCTGGTCATAAATATAGTTTCAGTAAAAAATGGGAGAATTTGTATGGGCAAAGTTGTTTTCATCGGGGATGATCACGGTAAGGATGGATCAATTAAATCCAATTACAAACGATTCAAAAGTGTAAATGGAAAAATTGGAAACAAGTATGTCCTTTTATTAGAAATCGATTATGACGGTACTCCAGAAGAATCAGGCTCAATAGCACAAACCATTAACCTTATGACCAAGGATAAAAATGGAGGTTCATTTGATAAGGAATTTCTGACAAAAATAACCCAACGCTCCTCTTTTTGTTTAGGTTTCGATTCCAATGGTGGACAAACCTCAAAACCACGACATAACAAGCAATACGAGAACATTTTAAAATTAGCAAAAGAATATTTGGCTAAAGGTATGGACGTGATCGTAGTTATCGGAGCTGGACATTTGGAGTCAGACCCTTTAAGAACAGGTGCTAACTATTGGACGCCTCATCATGAGATGTTGGATGGAGCTTTAAAATCAGACACAGTCTATTGTTATTCCATAGATATAAATGGAAATGAGATTAATTGGGATGACACCTAGACAAACCACTACGTTACTACATGATCCCACCACACGGTCATTGCTGTTTTAGGATTTATTTGAATCTGCATTCCTTTTGCTGAATCGAGGTAGGTACAAAAAGTAAAACCATTTTCATCAACAGACTTCAAATCCACAAATCTACCGTTTGGAAATCCACTTTCATCAATTTCCAAAGCTACTCGCCACCATTGCTGAAACTTTTGAATTGGGTTCACTGATAAGATATCCATATTTTATTAAGTTCGTGATTCGGCAAAAAGCGGATTATTAGTTATTGAAACTCTAATAATTTAAATAGGCTTTATTTCACTCCATGCAAAAACCAATTATTTTTCTGTTGCTCATTCTCACTGGTAACGGTGTTGAAGAATCCTCGGGTCACATCATCGGAGACATCAATCAGTTCCTTTAACGCTTCTAGTGTTTTTTTCTGCTGGATAGTTAGGCTTGACTTATCAAAAGCCAACTGCTCATGACTCGTATCCTTTAAATAGGTAAAGTATTTACCCAAAAAACCAGTAATAACATCAGAGATCTGAATCTCTATGTGCTCATGAGACTTAACAAATTTGTGGTTGTAAATTGGTGAACCATTTTCTGTCAATGAGAAATCCATCATGTCATCTTGAATGCTTTTTTCCTCATCAAAGATATGCAAAGAGTTCTTAAATAGATATAAATTCCTTAAATAGAAAACCATAAAATCAGAAATAAGTTCTTGACCATGGAAACCAGATATAAATGGCAATTCTTCAACCTTTAACGACTCTTTAACTAAACCATGAAGTATCTTTGCCCTGAATTCCGATAGACACGCTTCATTAGTTCCTACAAGCTCGATAATCCATCGGCAGAAATTTTCAGTCTTATCCCTAGGAACATCTGGGTAGTTAAATTCATTTAGTTTTTTTAGAAAAGTATCACTATTACAATTAGCTATCTCATAAAAATCACTTTTAAGCGACATGTGTTGCATCATGTAAAATGGATGATGCAACTCACTAATGATCGAATCGATAATATCTATGACAGACCAATATATGATATTCAGATTGAAGTAATGCAGATAAAATTCGTTTATTTTTAGCCACTCAAGTATCCGATAAAGTTTATCGGATTGAAGCATATCCAAGAAATTTCCCTTTGCTATATGCTTAATCTTTACCTCTTTTATATTTTTTTGAAGATTTAGATTTTTCAAGAGAATTGAAAAGTCAGCGCTACTCTTCTGACCTTTGTGCACGATGCCTGCAAGCACGAAGTTGTTGGAATTCTCAACATTTATCCCTGAGTCTTTTAAGTACAGCTTTCTAATATTATTAGTTTCGTCGTAATAAAATGTATACACATCATCAATATTTTCAAGGTCATTGGACTGAACAACCATATCTCTTATCTCATTAAAATCCATTACGCACTCCAAAACGTACTCATTGGGCAGTAATTGTAGTGCCTATATACTACCAATTTCGATTCGCATTTGATTTAAAAGACTTTTTTTCGCTTGCTGTGTTTTTTTACCTAATTCCATTAGATGTTCTTGATAGGCTTTCGATGCAGCTTCGTCCTTAGTTAGATTTATTTCCACATACTTTCCCATAAACTCACTAGCCACATTAAATGATTGATCCGTCAACAATTCAAGCTCATCGAGAGTCTCCAGCATCTTTTCGGTAGCGATTAATTTTAAGCGGTTAGACTCATACTTCAGCTTCAAAACATCTTCGAGACTTTCATTAAGCAATAATAAAATTTCATTACTAAAGCGTGTAATTGCTTCCACTTCTTTTTGTTCGTCTTCATCACCTGATGCACCAAGTATGTCACCCATATATGCTTCAAATATAGGCTGCATTCTTTTTGGCATGTCCACCTGATTTTTTTTGCCAAAAATATCTAGTTGAGATACGTAACTGCTGAAATTAGATGCCTTTAATTCAAAAATCTTTAACCTTCTGTCTGAATCAAACTTTAGGTCGTTTTCCAGCTTTCTGATTCTTCGATCATGACTCTGTCGATTGAAATGAAAAAACATGATCCATAAAGCATTGATTACTCCAAAGGACCACGCAAAAAATCCAGGATTTTCTTGTATTAAATTATACACAAATTCCATAACGCTCCTTTAAACATAATAGTATATTCACAAAACCAACCCACATTAGATTACTTGCTTACTGAAGCTGAACTTCCGCTTTTGGCGCAAATCAAAAATCACAAACACAATTTAAAGATCCATTCACATCAGTGCCAACCAACAACATCAAGAAATGACGCCAGCGCCAAAACATTCGCAATTCATCGGAATTACCACTGTCCCATTTCCGCTACAAAAAATTTCCCAACCATCTCAATAACAGAACAACTCAAGATTAGCTGTTCTTCTTCATTTTTATTAAGCGACTGTTTTTATTAAAAATTTTTCAGTTGGCCTGATTGCTGCTCTATAGGGACTATTCATTACAAGTTTGGGCAGTCACGTGGATATTATTCGTAGTCAGAAACAAAGTAAATTCAAACTCTGGTGGGTGATTGCCGGGGTTGTTGGGTGTGTGTTTGTTGGGGGGGTTATTTATAGCTTGTACGACGGATCGGATTACCGGGTTGAGCGCGATACGTTGCGGTTGGCCAGTGTTAGTCAGGGGAGTTTCGACATTATTGTGCGTGCGCCTGGAACATTGGTGCCTATTGAGGTTCGTTGGTTGGCGGCTGAAGCGAATGGTCGGGTTGAGCGGGTGTTGGTGAAGCCGGGGGCGCAAGTTAAAACGGGGGACATTATTGCGGAATTGAGCAACGCCGAATTGGAACAGGCTTACGACGAATTGCAGTGGGATTTGGAAGCTATGCAGGCGCAGAACAGTGCTGAAATAAAAGATTTGGAATCGGCATTGTTGGATCAACGAGCGGTGGAATTGGAAGCGAAAAGTTTATTTCAAAGTTCTGAATTAACCTTTAATGCGCAAACATTTTTACGCGAACGCAATCAGGGTTCTATTTCCAAAATAGAATATGAATCTATTCAAATGCAAACAGATCAGCGCAAAGAACGTTGGCAAATTGAGCAAAGCCGTACCAAAAGCATGAAGGAAAATGTAACCGCACAAATCGCTGCAAAACATGCCCGCATCAAAAAATTGGAAAAACAAATTCAACGCGCCAAACAACAAGTCGATCAGCTTTCTGTGCGAGCCACTATGGAAAGTGTGGTGCAGGAAGTTGCGATTGAACCGGGGCAACAACTCGCACTGGGCGCGAATATTGCCAAGCTGGTACAACAGGATAAGTTGATTGCCCGCATGTTGGTGCCGGAAATGCAAATTCAACAGGTAGTGATGGGGCAGCAAGTCAGTGTTGATACGCGTAACAATCGCATTGCCGGTGTGGTCTCGCGTATTTCACCTTCCGTTGTTAACGGCACGGTAGAAGTAGACGTTGAATTCAGTGAAGCATTGCCCGCCGATGCGCGACCTGAATTAACCATTGACGGTGAAATAATGGTGGCGGCATTGAGTAACGCTTTATATGTAGAGCGCCCTGCTTACTCACAAAATTTTCGCAAAATGCGCGTTTTCAAATTATCGGAAGACGGAAAATTTGCTGACAAGGTTTTAGTTGAGTTTGGCAGGGGATCTGCCAGCAAAATTGAAATTGTCAGCGGGTTGAAAGCCAAGGATCAAATTATCGTTTCAGATCAATCCGAATTGGATAGTTACTCACGATTGCACTTAACGCTTTAACGCTGGAGAAAAAACATGTTTGAATGGAACGGTGATACAAAAAAGCTTTTATCTTTACTCTGGATATTTCTGACAGTGAATTATATTTTTTGTGATGTATTTACACTGCATTATGCGCCTATGTTGCAAATGTTGTTGAATGGCGGTTCCGACAGTATGAAGATCACTCAGGAATTTCTGTTGTATTTTGCATTTATTGTAGAGGTACCTATGATAATGATTGTGTTATCAAGCTATCTTGTGTTCAAACCAAATAAATATGCCAATATTATTGCTGCTTTAATAACAGGGGCTGGTCAGGTTTTTGCTTTATCCATGGGTGGAACACTTCACTTTATATTTTTTAGTGTGATCGAAATTGGTGTTGCCATACTGATTCTTTTTATAGCAATTAGCTGGAAACCCAAAAGAGTTAGCCAGTCTTCAGTGTGACGCCACACAGAACTAATTTATTTTTCACAGCTGGATCCCTGCCTTCGCAGGGATGACGGAGTGAAACCAAACAAAAATTGATTACAAACCGAGGATGTCATAATGGCCAAGCAACTGATTAAAATGGATTCCATCAAAAAAATATTTATTTCAGATGATATGGAAACCCATGCACTGGGTAATATTAATTTAACTATTACACAGGGCGAATATGTTTCGATTACCGGGCCTTCGGGTTGTGGCAAATCTACATTGCTGTCGGTGATGGGATTACTGGATAGCTCATCATCTGGCAAATATCATTTGTCCGGTTTGTTGGTCAGCGAATTGAATAACAAACAACGCAGTCAAATTCGCAACAAAGAAATTGGTTTTATTTTTCAATCATTCAATTTGATCAGTGATATGACCGTCAGGGAAAATGTTGAACTGCCGCTGACTTATCGCAATGATCTCAGCAAACAACAGCGTCAATCCATGGTGCAAACTGCGTTGGAAGAAGTGGGCATGCATCATCGTGTTAATCATTATCCTTCGCAATTATCCGGCGGCCAACAACAACGTGTTGCGATTGCGCGGGCGATTGCGGGTAAACCTGTTTTGTTATTAGCGGATGAGCCCACGGGTAATCTCGATTCAAAAAATGCAGCGGATGTGATGACATTACTGGATAACCTGCATGCCAACGGCGCCACTATTTGTATTGTGACCCACGACCCACGCTCGGCTAATCGCGCGCAAAGAATTGTACAAATGATGGATGGACAAATCGTCAGTGATATTGCCAGCGACAAGCCTACACACAAACATTATGTAGATTCTTCATCGATTGATGCCGAAAAATTGCAAGCAGGTGTAGCATGAACCTGTTACTCGATATTAAATACAGTTTACGTATTTTATTAAAAACACCCGCGTTTACCGCACTGACAATTGCAGTAATGACAGTAGGCCTTGGTGTTTCGATTTTTATGTTGTCCATCGTCAATACCATGGTGTTTCGTCCGCTGGATTTTAAAGACGGCGACCGCCTGATGTTTATTAACCGCACAGTCGATAACCGCGTTCAACAAAGTATTTTGCACGATTATCAAAAAATAAAAGACGAAAGCCAAAGTCTTGAATCAGTCGTGGCTTTTAGTTCAGAAACGGCAGTGTTATCCGATGGTGTGAAATCCATTCGTTACCAGGGAATTTTTGCAGGATCAGGTTTTTTTGAATACACAGCTGTTGCACCTCTGTTGGGGCGCACACTCAATGATAATGACCAAATCACAGGCAACCCCCAGGTAGCAATAATAGGTTATGACATTTGGCAAAACTATTTCGGCGGCGATGAAACGATCATCGGCAAGATAGTACAAATCAACCGTCAACAGGTTGAAGTCGTCGGGGTGATGCCCCGTGATTATGTTTTTCCGTTTAATAACCAGATCTGGCTACCACTTCGCAAAGAAGCCAGTCATTTTTTACTGAAAGATTCACCGCTGATACGCCTTTTGGCAAAATTAAAACCCGGCGTTTCTGCCGCCGAAGCAGAGCTTGAGTTAAAAAATATTTTTGCCAATAGCCCTGATTTACGTATCAACCCACAACAAAATGTCAGTGTTCGCGCTGATCTTTATAAACGTGAAGTACTGCGCGGCATGATCACTATTCTCTTCCTGATGTTGAGTGCAGGATTATTTGTACTGGTGCTCAGCTGTATTAACGTTGGCAATTTATTACTTGCAAGAGCCAACATTCGCTCAAAAGAAATCGCCATACGAGTAGCGCTGGGTGCTCCCCGTGCGCGTTTAATTATACAAATGCTGTGGGAAAGTTTATTTATTTGCGGCATCGGCGGTTTGCTTGCCATTTTATTTGCCGGCTGGGGATTGGATCTGACCACTCAATTTTTTTTGAATCGCAGCACGGATGGCATTCCATTTTTTGCAGTGATGTCACTTAAATATGAAGACATCATCAATGCGATTGTGATCATTCTGTTAACGACATTGGCAACCGGCTTTATCCCTGCATGGAGAGCATCCGGCGGAAATTTTAACGCCGTATTAAAAGATGCCGCTAAAACTGCCATGGGAAAAACGGCAAGTTGGATCAGCAAAACACTGGTGGTCATCGAAATCGGTTTGTCTTGTACATTGATGATTATCGCAGGCATTATTTTTATTTTAATTCATCAAGCCGTCACCGAAGGTTATGGTATTAACATTGATAATTTTTTGACTGCACGAGTGAATCCCCCCGCCAATGTTTACCCGGAAGGGCCTGCACAAACGGCTTACTATGATCGCGTATGGGTGGATGCAAGCAACATTCCCGGTGTAGAAAAAGCAACACTCATGTCGCACGTGCCGACAGAATTTTTACCCGCAACCAGTTTCCAACCGGAAGGACAGGAATTTCCGGATTTTGTTTTTCCCAAGGCACATCTGGTACAGGTTTATCCGAATACGTTTGACACGCTTTCCATTCCTTTGATTGAAGGTCGATTGCTTGATCATCGCGATAATGAAAGCTCACCCAAAGTGGTGGTTATTTCCGATGTGTTCGCTGAAAAATTGTGGCCGGGTGAATCTGCAATTGGCAAACGAATTCGTCGTGTCAACACGCAATCAACACCTGACACCTGGATGACAGTGGTGGGCGTCGTACCGCAATTATTACAAGGCAGTGTGTTTGGTTCGGAGCAATCACCAACCTTATATGTTCCATTCAGACAAATGCCGCGCGATGCCATGGCGATTGTATTAAAAACCCGATCTGACCCCAACAGTTATCAGGAAGCGCTGGCAAAAGTGTTACACAAAATAGATCCCAACTTGCCTATGTATCGCTTCGCCGCATTAACAGCACAAGCGGAAAGCAACCGGATGCTACTGGAATTTGTTGAACGCATATTTGCATTGTTTGCGATTTGCGCATTGGTGATGGCAGTGACGGGAATTTACGGCGTGATGGCCAATCATGTTGAACAACGCACGCAGGAATTGGGCATTCGACGCGCGCTGGGCTCACCCGATACCCGAATATTATTATTGTTTACGCGACAAAGCAGCTTGCAGTTAATCACCGGTTTTATCGTCGGCATACCACTTGCGTATTTTATGAGCCAGGGTTTTATCAAGTCTATTGGTGCCGAAAACCAACTCTATCTGCTAGCCTATATTCTGGTACCTTCAATTGTTGCGACAGCGGTATTTCTGGCGACATTAATACCACTGCAGCGCGTGCTACGCATGGAACCTGCGGTGGCATTAAGATACGAGTAAATTGAATTGAATCGGATTGTAAAATGGCAAACATATTAATTGTTGATGATGACGATGCAATTTTAGCAGCGCTCAAATTGTTGCTGAAACGCGATCAGCATCAAACGGTATTGGTAAAAAGTCCGCAAGCAGCATTATCAGCACTGAAACAAACCGCTATGGATCTGGTGCTGATGGATATGAATTTTTCACAAGACACCACATCCGGTTGTGAAGGTCTGGATTTGATTAGCCAATGCAAAATGATTAACGAGGATATTCCACTGGTGGTCATGAGTGGCTGGGGATCTATTGAACTTGCGGTGAAATCATTGCAGCAAGGCGCCAGTGATTTTATTGAAAAACCCTGGGACAACGAACGCCTGTTGAATATTGTCAGAACCCAGGCGAGCATCATGGAGCAAAAACGTTTTCAGGCAGAATTAATGACTGAAAACAAATTACTTCAGGAACAAATTTCTGCAAAAACCACGCGTCACATCATCAGTGATTCACCGGCAATGAAAGCCACATTGGATACTATTCATCGTGTTGCCAACAGCGATTTAAATATTTATTTGTCCGGTGAAAACGGCACCGGCAAAAGTATGCTGGCACATTACATTCATCAAATGTCGCACAGAAAAGATCAACGCATGGTGGCCATCAATATGGGTGCCATTGCCGAGACATTATTTGAAAGTGAAATGTTTGGCCATGTCAAAGGTGCGTTCACCGATGCCAAAGAAACTCGCGTCGGGCGTTTTGAACTGGCCAATAAAGGCACATTATTTTTGGATGAAATTGGTAACATCCCGCTCAGCCAACAAGCAAAATTATTGCGTGTTTTGGAAGAGCGACAATTTGAACGACTGGGTTCATCAACTACTATTAATGCCGATGTGCGATTAATTTCAGCCAGCAATGCCAATATTCAAGCGATGGTGGCTGATGGCAGTTTTCGACAGGATTTGCTTTATCGATTAAACACTGTTGAAATTCGCGTGCCTGCCTTGCGTGAACGCAGGGAAGATATCAACGAACTCTGCAATCAATTTCTGGAAAACGCATGCGCCAGACACAGACGTCCCCAACCGGAATTAACGGACAAAGCGCGTCATTTACTGAATCATTATGATTGGCCCGGCAATATTCGTGAATTACAACATGTAATTGAACGCAGTTTAATATTGAGTGAAGATGGAAAAATCGATGTGGACACTTTAATGCTGCAAGATGTGCTGCATGATCAACACAATCCTGATAATGCATCGCTTTATGATATCTACAACAACAGCACACTGGATGAAATTGAAAAAAATATTATTGAATCGAGAATACTGCAACAGTCCGGGAATATGTCAAAAGCAGCCAGTTCATTGGGGTTAAGTCGCAGCGCTTTTTATCGACGGCTGGAAAAATTACAGATTCGATGAAAAAACGTCCTCTTGAATTTATTCAAACCCGCGCAATACTGATCGCCAGTTTTCCTATCACTCTTTTTACTCTCTGGTTATGCATCAGACAGGATTTTTCGCCTTATTTTATTACGCTGTTTTTTCTGTTGCAGTTTTCTGTCACAGGCTATGCGATTTACATTACACGCAACGAACTCACTTATCGTTTACGCAGTTTGACGTCTGTTGTTGAAGGTATGTTACAAGGTGATTTTTCGTTAAAGGCGAGGCAGGAATTAACCTCTTCCGGATTAAGCGGTTTGGTGGACAGTATCAACACTCTCTCCAATGAACTTTCCAGTCATAAATTGGCCAATGCCGAAAAGCGTGCGCTGTTGGAAAAAATTATCACCCAAATTGATATAGGCGTTATTACTGCTGATGAAGAAGGCAATATTATCGTCATGAATAACGCTGCAATTATTATGTTGAATATCCGGCAACCCAAACTGGTCAATAATCTAGGACAATTAAATTTAACTTTACCTGATAAAGCACCGGCAAAAGAATTGATTAACCTGGACACAGGCGAGCAGATCAAAAAACTTTATATACAACTGGATAAATTTCGTGAATTTGGCAGCGATCAAACGTTAATTCTGATTACGGATATGAATCACTTATTACGGCAGGAAGAATTAAAATCCTGGGAAGGTTTGGTGAGGGTAATCAGCCATGAAATTAATAATTCACTCGCGCCGATTGCGTCACTGAGCCATTCATTGATCGATATAGTCAAACACACCGATCTGGAACAAGATGCGCGAGAAGATATTACCAACAGTGCACACATCATCGCAGACAGGGCGCAGTCACTCACGGCATTCATCGCCCAATACCGAAACCTGACGCATATTCAAAATCCCAATCGTGAAAATATTGCAATCTCTGCATTGATCAAGCCTGTCTTGCCACTCTTTACTTCACACACAATTCTGATTGAAGGCGATAGTGATTTGGTGTGTGCCGTTGATGCCGCGCAAATCAAACAGGTATTAATTAATTTACTGAAAAATGCAATTGAAGCTATGCAACATCCGGAAGCAGGAGCCCCTACTGCAGCCATTAGCATCAAGGTCAACAACATTGAAAACCAGTACGGAAATATATTGCGTATTGATATTTTGGATTCTGGCTGTGGCATAAGACGCAACCAGAATTTATTTATTCCCTTCTACACCACCAAAGCACAAGGTTCCGGTATTGGTTTGGCATTAAGCCGACAAATTATCGAATTACATCAGGGGAACCTGCAAATTTTCAATCGTGAAGAAGTGAAAGGATGTTGCGCACGCATTGAATTACCGATTATTTATCAACCGCAGTAATGAACACTGGTATATGTGTTATCTATCACAGATATCAAAAAATAAGCAGATAAAAATGTTTTGATGTCGATTTGTTCATAAATTCTATCGACCAATTTTGCAAAAATGACTTTTGACAGAAGTTTTTATAACAGCAAACAATTGGTTATAGTTTTATGAATCGCGGATATTTTCTCAATCAGTGTTTAATCCTTATCAGTATCTTTTTACTTGGTGCTTGCGGCGGTGGCGGCAGTTCAACCAATCAAACATCGTCCGGCAATGCAGTTGTATTCAGTTCAATAACAGCAAGCCAATCGGTAAGTGACTCAGAAGAAGCACGGCGCTCAAGATCCCGATCATCTTCATCCAGTTCAATCTCCAGCCAAGTAAGAAGCTCATCAAAAAGTTCCAGTAGTCGTTCAAGCAGTAAAAGCAGCTCAAGCTTTGTTATTTCATCCAGCTCAGTTTCATCTGTCAGCAGCTCCCATTCATCCAACTCCAGCAGCAGCTCGCAAAATGCAGTGAGCTCAACCAGTGATGTATTGCGCGATGTGTCGTTAAAAAGTCAAATTACCAAAGTACAACCCATGACAGGCATTGTGTTGTGGGCTGACTCACACAACAACACAGCGTTAAAAACGGATGATCAATATATTCAGTTGGAATACGCCTATGTTCGCCCGAGTGATATCGTAATCGGAAAGAATTCCTATAACTGGCGCCCACTGGAAAATTTATTGGAAGACATTCGCAAGCGTGGCAAGCAAGCTATATTGCGTTGGTATTATGTTTATCCCGGACAAGAAACTGCTGTGCCAAATTATATAAAAAATTATTCTGATTACCGTGAAACGCATGAATTAAGCGAAGGCCAAATGACCGGATTCCCGGATTGGTCACATGCCGAATTACAACAAGCCCATCTGGATTTTTACACGGAATTCGCACGTATTTATGACCGCGATCCACGCATTGCATTTTTGCAAGTGGGTTTCGGCTTATGGGGTGAATATCACATTTATGATCCAAAAGTGATTCTCGGAAAAAACTTTCCATCCAAAACCTATCAAAAAACATTTTTGTTACATATGAGTAAAACCTTCACTCAACTGCAGTGGAGCATTTCGATTGATGCAGGTGATAGCAGTAACACGCCGATTGCCAATGACACTGAATTATTATCCTTAGGTTTTGGTATGTTTGACGATTCTTTCATGCACAAGGAACACGCCGATTACAACGCCGATATGTGGAAAATATTTAATCATTCCACACGTTACCAACGCTCACCTCATGGTGGTGAACTGAGTTATTACTCAGATTACGATCAAAAAAATGTGCTGAATGTTGCAGGAATCTACGGCAGAACTTATGAGAAATTGAGTCGCGATTTTAATATCACTTACATGATAGGCAATGATCAGCCATCCTACCAAAGCTATGAGCGCATCAAGCAGGCAGGTATGGCTAATGGTTATAAGTTTTACATAACCGCTTTTAAAACATCCCAATCACTTTCAAAGGTGACTGTGGAAAATCGTGGTATTGCACCCATTTATTATGATACCTACGTTTCAATTAATGGCGTGAGATCGACACAATCATTGAAAGGATTATTACCCAACCAATCACTGTCAGTAGACATTAATGCCGGTGGCGCCAACCCGGTGTTAACCATAGAAAGTGATCGTTTAGTGGCAGGGCAAATCATTCAATTTGAAGCAGATTTATAATTCAAACAATACAAGGGTTAATTGCAAAATTAACCCTTGATGCAAACATCCACTTCATTTGCCGAACCCAGAATCACCGCAACACGCTGGTGCAATTGTGTGGGCTGGATAGATAAAATTGTTTGTGTTTCATTCCAGGCTTTGCCGCCGGCGTTTTCAACCAACATAGCGATAGGATTAGCTTCATAAAGTAAACGCAATTTTGCAGGTTGTTTGGGATTACGATTATCAGACGGGTATAAAAAAATTCCGCCGCGCATCATGACTCTGTGCACGTCACCCACCATGGCGCCATTCCAACGCATATTGAAATTTTTGCCGCGCGATCCACTGGCACCCAGAATTAATTCACCAATGTAGTTACGCATTTTGTCGGACCAAAAACGCTGGTTACTCATATTGATGGAAAATTCTTGCGTGTCTTTAGCGATTTGCATTTGTTCGTTGGTTAACACAAAGGTGGATTTGGATTCGTCCAGCGTAAAACATTGCGTCGTTTTTCCAAACGAAATCACCATTTGTGTGGACGGCCCATAAAGTATGTAGCCCGCAGCCAGTTGTTGTTTTCCTGGCTGTAAAAACTGCGCTTCGTTATCAACCGCTAAACCTGCGAGCCTTGGATAAATCGTAAAAATAGTGCCTATCTGCCCATTAATATCGATATTGGATGAGCCATCCAATGGATCAAAAGCCACCAGAAATTTTCCATCACTATTCGCGGGAACAATATTGTCTTCTTCTTCCGATGCAATAGCGGCAACTGATGAAAGACTCATGAGTGAATCTTTCATCAGTTGGTTGGAAATAATATCCAATTTTTTTTGATCTTCACCCTGAACATTTTGTGATTCGGCATAACCCAAAATATTGGCGAGAGCACCCTGCCGCACCAAATGGCTGATTTGATCGCCGATTGCAGCCAGGCACTGCACCAGTTCAATCAGTGATGAATCAATTTTTGCAGAATACAAATAGTCATTCAGAGTTTTCATGCGATTACCTGTAACGATTAATACAATTTAAATCAGCAAAGGTTTTTTCCAAACGCTTCACCATTGAATCCTCACTGTGACGCAACCAGACGCGAGGATCATAATATTTTTTGTTGGGTTTATCTTCTCCGTCAGGATTACCAATCTGACCTTGTAAATAACCGGATTTGTTTTTGTAAAAATTCAAAGTGCCTTCCCAGAAAGCCCACTGGGTATCAGTATCAATATTCATTTTCACCACACCATAAGCGATAGACTCTGCTATTTCTTGTGGCTCTGATCCTGATCCGCCATGAAAAACGAAATCCAGTGAATTGGCAGGCAATGAATATTTCTTTGATACAAATTCCTGTGAATTTTTCAAAATTTTTGGCGTCAGTTTTACATTACCTGGTTTGTACACACCGTGCACATTACCGAATGAAGCAGCAATCGTAAAATTGTGGCTGATCGCACTTAATTTTTCATAGGCATAGGCGACATCTTCCGGCTGGGTATAGAGTGCGGAGTTATCCAATGAACTGTTATCCACGCCATCTTCTTCACCACCGGTGCAACCCAATTCAATTTCAAGCGTGATACCCATTTTTTGCATGCGTCGCAAATAATGCTCGGAAATTTCAATATTTTCTTCCAGTGATTCCTCGGAAAGATCAATCATGTGTGAACTGAATAACGGCTTTCCTGACACAGCCATAAATTCTTCACTGGCAGTTAATAAACCATCGATCCAGGGCAATAATTTTTTTGCCGCATGATCCGTGTGCAAAATAACCGGAATACCATAATCTTCCGCAACCAGATGCACATATTGCGCGGCCGCAATCGAACCTTTAATGGAAGATTTCAATCCTTCCAGTGATAAACCTTTCCCTAGAAAAAAAGCTGATCCACCCTGTGATAATTGCACAATAACCGGTGAATTAACCTTGCGCGCCGCTTCAAGCGTTGCATTAATGCTATTGGTATTAAAAACATTCACAGCAGGATAGGCGTAACCACCTGCTTTGGCTGCAGCAAACAAATTTTTTACAGCAACTCCCGTTGCAACCCCGGGAGCGACAGTTCTGGCGAATGTATTCATCTCAATTCTCACTTTTTTGGTTGATAGCTAACGACCGTTTTACTCGTTGCTGATTTCGAATTTTATTTTTTTTCATTTTTTTGAATATCGGATGCCTGCTCACAAATTGCCAAAAAATGTCCCGGATCAAGACTGGCACCGCCCACCAACAAACCATCAACATCTGCCTGGCTCAACAATTCCTGAGCATTGGATTTATTCACACTGCCGCCATAAAGAATACGAATTTTTTGTGCTATTTCGCGATCAAAAATATCTTCCAATTCTTTGCGGATAAATTCATGTATTTCCTGAGCGATTTGTGGTGTTGCCGCAAGCCCTGTGCCTATAGCCCACACCGGTTCGTAGGCAACACACAAATCACCATTGACTGCACCTGCCAAATCAATCCCTTTCAATCCGCCATAAAGTTGTTCGTGCAACACTTGTTGTGTAATCCCCGATTGTCGCTGTTGCTGATTTTCACCAACACACAACACCGGCATCAATCCATGGTTGAGTGCCGTTTGCACTTTGATGTGACAACCCTCGTTATTTTCCGCAAACATAGCGCGACGTTCCGAATGACCAATCAAACATAAGGAGCAACCAGCTTGCTTTAACATTTGTGCAGAGGTTTCGCCGGTGTAAGCACCCGATTCATAACGGCTGACGTTTTGGCTACCAATTTGCAAATCCGAAAATTGCAAAAATGTCATCATGTCGCGCATGTATAAATAAGGAGGGCAAATCGCAATTTGCGCGGCGTAGTGTTTTCCAATAAATGACGCCACAGAAGTACAGATCAAATCCAAACCACCGTTTAATTTCCAGTTAGCGATTACTATAGGTTTACGCATAAAAATTTGTTTCCATTTTTGTCATATCAATTTTCAAAACAAAACAGCATAGTCAGGCCTACCATAAGCCTGAAATATTCAGTGAATAAAATAATTGTGTTGGAACGGAAGAGTATGGTTGTCGGCCATAAAAGTAGATCTGCTCACTAAAAATCACCTCTAGAGTCAATTACTTTTACTGCCGACGAAAGATTGGCTTCTAATGAGCCTTGTGCGCTAATCCTACCCAGTGTTGAAACAAGATTCAAGCCGATCAATAGAAAAATATTCAATTAAATCAATTTGTTAGCGGTAACCGTGTTACATAAAACACCCCCCAAAATGATAACGATTACATTGATTGCTGCGTTTAGCCCACTCTTGAATTTGAAATTCTCCTCCGCCACTCACGGCCGTCATTTATTCACATTCTTCGCTCCTTCACGAAAATAACGATCAATTTATTTTGAACATATGAGACCTTTAAATAAAAAAACCCGGCATGGCGCCGGGTTTTTGCAAACAATATTTAATTACTTCGGACTCATACGCATAACTCTGACACCATGCGCCGGAATATCAAGATTCAAAATTTCAGCTGTTGAACCTTTTTCGCCATTCCAGATATCGCGCCAGTTGAGAGTTTGTTTATCAAACCAGATTTCGTGTTTGCTAATGTCATCCTTCATATAATGTTCTTTCCATTTGAGTTGATATTTTTTTGCGGTATCCGCACGATTTAAAAACAGGAATGCATAATCACCTTTTTCGAGAGGTTTGACATAAATTTCTATGTCGCCTTCATCAATCCATTTCATAGCTTGAATGCCGAGCTTGTCTTGATTGATTGCAATCATGTCTTTATTGGTGAGAATTTTTTTGGTGGTTTCTGACATGCTGCGCAAATCATTTCCGGCAATTAATGGAGACGCCATGATTGCCCATAAAGCAAAATGCGAACGATCTTCTTCTTCGTTCATGCCATTACCGACTTCCATCATATCCATATCATTCCAGTGGCCAGGCCCTGCGTATTTGCGCAAACCGGCTTGTTTATCCAATATCGGCAATACGCCCCATGATGACCACGAACCATGATTGTGTTCACAACTCCAGCAAGGATAAATATCACCCGTGGTGCGCCATGAATGTCCAACATCAGTTGCCCATTCCCAGGGTTTGTTATCGCCCCATTCACAAATACTGAATAACATCGGACGACCGGATTTATAAATTGCATCACGCATAGTCGCGTAAGCCGATTTGGGATTGATGTCTTGCGTATCGCACCAATCGTACTTCACATAATCAATGCCCCAACCCGCATAAGTAATCGCATCCTGATATTCGTGACCGCGACTTCCGGGACGACCGGCACAGGTTTTATTACCGGCATCCGAATAAATTCCCAACTTCAAACCTTTTGCATGGACATAATCCGCCAGCGCTTTCATACCGGATGGAAATAATTTTTTATCGGGATGAATAAAACCTTTTTCATCTCGCTGCCCATGCCAACAGTCGTCGATATTAATGTAAACATATCCGGCATCTTTCATTCCGGATGAAACCATTGCATCCGCCATTTCGCGAATCATTTTTTCATCCACATTACAGGCAAATGTATTCCAACTATTCCAACCCATTTGCGGAGTTTTTCCCAACTGGTCAAATTTTTGTGCGTTGGCTGTTGCACCTATCAACAGAAGTAAACCGCCCATTAACCGGAGAAGATTTTTTATTTTCATAAGTTAGCCTCGTAGTGATAAAAATTTTTATTCGTCAAATTTTTTACACCGTCATTCCTGCGCAGGCAGGAATCCAAAATTCAAAAGCTGGATTCCTGCCTACGCAGGGATGACAGTGTTATGGAGTTTAATATTAATAATCGGATAAATTATTTTGTTTACAAAAAAACTGCAAATTGCATTGCAGTTTTTTACGTAGGCTGGAAGAGCGCAGCGACTTCCGGCACTTCTATTTCGGAAAAAAACGTCGGAAGTCGCTGCGCTCTTCCAACCTACACTCATTACTTTTTATTTAATTTGTGAATTGCTTTATTAAATTTTTGAATAATTTTGATGGTGGATTTATCTGTATCGAATACACCGTACATACCTTGTTGTTCTTGTGGTGGATCACCCATTAAATCATCACCTTCCTGCCACCAATAGTTGGGGCGAGTTGTACGCGCAGCGCCATTCCATGCCCAAAAATTATAACCGGCAATAGCTTCGCCTTTTTTCATGCGCGGCAACAATACATCAAACACATGTTGATAAAATTTATCACGATATTCTGTTTTGGCTTTTATATCGTAGGAACCCATGTCGCGATCCAAACCAAATTCTTCCAGCACGATGGGCATTTTCATTTCATTGGCCCAATCAATATGGGAATTCAAATAATCCTGACCCTTCTGCCAGGCAGAATCCCAGGTTTCTTTTGGCTTGTATTGATCAAACCAACTCCAGTTTCGAATCCACATGTGATAAGTCAGGTAATCAACATTCGGTAAAGTATGCGCATCAAAAAATAATTTTTTATCGCGCGCAGAGCCCCACAAACCTTCGCTGCCCGTGGAAATTAAATGTTTTTTATCAAGGCTTCTGATGTAATCCGTAGTCTTTTTGATCCAATCAACATAAATCTTTTTTTCCTCAACGCCAGCCTTGTCATTGCCAGGACGTGGCTCATTCGCCAACTGCCAGGACATAATGGTCGCATCATCTTTATAAGCTTTACCATTAATTGTATTTACGCGATTCACGATTTTATCGATTGTTTTACGAAACTCTGTTTGTGCTTTTTCACTTTGATAAAAGCTGGCTGATTTAGCCATAAAACCATTCCAATCTTTGGTGACGTTGGGATCTTGCACTGGCTGACCATCAATCCAACTCATGTATTGCGTCATGCCACCTGACCATTGCCAAAAATTATTCAGGTACAACACCACTGTCATATCGCGTTTGGCCAACTCAATTAATAAATAATCCAGGCCGATTAATAAATTTTCATCGTATTGACCAAAACCATTAGTCGTTGCCGGTTTTACTGCCGAATTAATATCGCTTTTTTCTGACACAGCCAATACACGCAAATTATTGACGCCCATTTTTTTGAGCGTATCCAACTCTTTGGCCAATCGCGCCCTGTCACCAACTTTTGATGGAGCACCCAAATAAGCGGCATACCACATATTGGTGCCCGCAATGTAATAAGGCTTGCCGGATTTTTTGAAGTGAACGCCATCAACAATGACAAAATTATCAGGTGATGCAAAAACATTGACTGCAAAAATCGCAATCAAGATCGAGAGGTACTGTGCTAGTTTTTTCATTATGTTTACTCGCTGTGTGTTTTTAAATTTTTTCTAAAAAATTACCCTTCCAGCCTCCCTGGAGGGGAGAAACAGTCCCCCATTTTGAAAAAGGGGGGGTTAGGGGGGATTTAAAATCTTTATAAAACTGCAACCCCTCTCCCCTGCCCCTCTCCCACAAGGGGAGAGGGGAATTGGCTCTGCTCCAATATTTACTTGAACTCATATTTTTCAAGCTTATCTTCCATTTCTTTAAGAACTCAAATCTGTTCCCTCTCCCTTGATGGGAGAACAACCATGGAGCTGTTGTCGAGAGGGCTGGGGAGAGGGTGTTTTATTTCAACAACCTTTCCACTTCCATCATCGCCCGCCCATTGTGATAAGGGCATTTCCAGAATCCGGCTTTATATTCAGGCTGTAAAGATTGATCATCAAGATTGGACAACCAAAACCACTCACCGCTTTGCGAATCAATTTGATGCTGTTTGATAAAGCGCCAAATATTTTCTGCCACAAAAAAATATTGCTCATCTTTTGTTACAGAATAAATATACAAATAACCTACCAGCGCTTCTGCTTGCACCCACCAGACACTGATATCACTAACCGTCTTACTTGCAAAATCGTAGGCATCCATTAAATGCCCATCTTCTGCAAGCGCTTCTTGTAAATTGGTTTTAGCAATTGCCAGCAAATCCGGAAATAAATAATTAAAATATTCTTGATCACCCAGAGTTTCCAAAGCTTTAGCGATCAACCACACTGCTTCTATATCGTGACCGTAAGTAAACCCCGGTGAAAAATCCTGCCATTGCATATCCATAAACATGCGCAAGTGATTGGTTTTGCGGTCAATCATAAATCGATCAAACATTTCAATGTTATATCGCAATGCAGAACCAATCGCCACATCAGAGACCAGTTCATACAAACTGGTATAGGCTTCCATAATATGCAAATGCGTATTTTGTGATTTTGGATAATTCAAATCTTTGTCACTCAAACGCAAATCATCAATTAAATTCCACTCGCGCGTAAATGCTTCCAGGTAACCTTGATTGCTATGATCGATTGCATTCTTCTCAATTAAGGCAAATAGATTCAATGCTTGTTTGAGCGCATCAGAATTATGATTGAGTTTGTAATAGGCACAAAGCGCGTAAATCACAAAAGCCTGTGCATAGATTTGCTTTTTAGTATTGGCAGGTTTTCCGGACGCATCCAATTCCCAATAGACACCGCCGTATTCTTTATCGACGAAATAATTCATCATGTAAAAATAAGCGCGATCCGCCGCTGCTTTGTAAGCAGGGTTATCAATTTTTGCAGCAACTTCGCTAAAAAACCAAAGAATACGGGCGTTAAGTATAACGCCCTTATTGGCTTGTTTTACCGGCGTGTTATCGACTGATACCTCACCGTAAAATCCACCACACTCCAGATCCTGAGTGTGGTTTACCCACCAATCAGCAATAGCAATTAATTCTTGCCGACATTCCGTTTGCAAGCGGGTTGATTGAATCGAAAAACTGGATGCATTCATTCACTTACACCAGATTTTTCATCACTTGCAAATTTGCTGTAATCAATTGATTACGTGTTTGCACTGAAGCAGCAGAACGCAGACCATCTTCCGGTGTGTTTTTGCAGTAATCAATTAATTTTTCAACACTTGATGTTGCCACATGCATACGCGTGTCTGATGAAGCGTAATAAATAAACACTTCATTTTTTTCATTCACTATCCAACCATTGGTAAAGGTTACGTTGGAAACATCGCCCACACGTTCTTCACCGTGAGGCGCAATAAAATGTCCGGCAGGACGATGGCTAATCACCCAGGGGCGATCAAGTTCGGTCATGAACATATACAAGGTGTAACGCAAACCGGCAGCGGTATTACGCACACCATGTGCGAGATGCAACCAGCCTTCTGCAGTTTTAATGGGTGCAGGGCCTTGTCCGTTTTTGACTTCTTTGATGGTGTGATAAATTTTCGGGTCAACAATCACTTCCGATTTTATTTCAGCTTTGGTCATGGAATCACTTAAACCCCAGCCTATTCCACCACCACCACCCACACTGATAAATCCATCTTGCGGGCGTGTATACAATGCATATTTGCCGTCAACAAATTCCGGATGCAACACCACATTGCGCTGTTGACCTGAATAAGTAATTAAATCGGGTAAACGCTCCCAGGTTTTTAAATCTTTGGTACGTGCGATACCGCATTGCGCTTCAGCAGCAGAAGTATCATTAGGGCGAGTTTCATCTTTGCGCTCGGTGCAAAACAATCCATAAATCCAACCGTCCTGATGCGCGGTTAAACGCATATCGTATACGTTGGTATCCGGGCGTTCTGTTTCTGGCATGGTGACGGGATAATCCCAGAAACGAAAATTGTCTATACCATTCGGGCTTTCAGCAATTGCAAAAAACGATTTACGATCAACACCCTCCACGCGCACCGCGAGAATATATTTTCCAT
>CAMLRJ010000005.1 GCA_946482345.1 uncultured Cellvibrio sp. | reverse complement strand
TCTGCAAATTCCCGGCTGGTCCCAAACACTTTTCTGCCTTTGGGTTTATGCCACAGAAACATTTCCAGGATCATGATGTAAAAGTGCAACAGTGCGATCAAGGCAACTGCAATATTGGCGATGGTTTGCATAATGATTTCCTTTGAGTGATTACGGAATACCAACGGAGTTTGTTCCCGAAACAAAACTACATTTTATTTCGGGAACAAAAATAAATATTTATTTTCCATTCACATCCAATACTTTTTTCGGCAATTTCACTTTTACAGTCGAAATAATATCCGCGCTGGATGTTGCCAGCATCACCTGGTATTCACCTTTTGCGATAGTCCAGGTTTTGGATTTGCTGTCGTACATGCCAAGCAAGCGTGGATCAACTGTCAGCGAAACCTGTGTTGATTCTCCCGGTTTTAAATCTACTTTTTTGAATGCACCCAAACGTTTCGGTGCTTCCCATTTGGTTTGTACAGGTGCAACATAAATTTGTGCAACTTCTTTTCCTGCCAATGCGCCCGTATTTTTCACACTGAAGCTTGCCGTTAATTGGCCATTTTTTATTTCTGATTTTAAATCGCCCAATGCAAAATCAGAGTAAGACAAACCAAATCCAAAAGGAAAAAGTGGTTTGTGATTTTTCAACTCAAACCATTTGTAACCTACCGCCGCACCTTCGTGATAAGTAATATCAAAACGTGCATCTTTTACTTCAGGATATCCGGTAACTTTTTCGTGTGGCAATTGCGATTCGGATGCAGGGAATGTAATCGGCAAATGACCCGATGGATTCACTTCACCTGTTAATACACGCGCAATCGCTTCGCCGCCATTAGTTCCCGGATACCATGCAGCGACAACCGCACCGACTTTATTCAACCAGGGCATGGTCACTGCACCACCGGTTTCCAAAACTACAACTGTTTTCTTATTGGCATTGGCAACAGCATCAATAATCGCGTCCTGATTATCAGGCAGGGATAAATTGGGAACATCAATTGATTCCGCAGTCCATTGATTGGCGAACATTAAAACCAGATCACTTTCTGCAGCCAATTTTGCAGCTGATTCTGCATTGACTCCCGCATCAAAAACCACTTTCGCATTGGGATAACGCGTTTGAATTGCTTTCATGGGTGAAGAGGGGTAATAAACCATAGGCCCCGGAAATGCTTTTGGGCCTAAATCCTTAACGGCCATACCACCAATTGGATAAACCTGTGAGGAGCCACCACCGGATAAAACACCCACATTGGCATGTGAACCAATCACTGCAATTTTTTTCAACTCTTTTGCGAGCGGTAATAATTTTTCATTTTTTAACAAGACTATCGCTTCTTCAGCATCCGCTTGTGAAATTAATCCGTTCTTTTTGAAATCAATATTATTGCTGGCTTTAGGCACAGGATTATCAATCACGCCATGCTCAAATAATGGATAAAGAATACGACGAGCCATATCATCAAAACGAGCTTGTGATACCCAACCGTTCATCACCGCTTCTTTCAATGGTTCTTTGAAATAAGCGGATTGATCAAATGGAAAACCGGATTGTTGATCCAATCCATTATTCGCAGCAGGAATGGTACTGTGAGTAGCGCCCCAGTCAGACATCACCCAACCTTTAAAGCCCCAATCTTTTTTCAACACCTGATTCAACAAATAATCGCTTTCACAACCATAGACACCATACACGCGATTGTAAGAACACATCACCGAACCCGGATTACCAATTTCATACGCGATTTGCAACGCTAACAAATCTGACATGCGTCCTGCGGCTTCATCTATCTCAACATTGGATGTAAAGCGATTGGTTTCCTGATCGTTGTACGCAAAATGTTTTAATGTGGACACAATATTGTTGGATTGAATTCCACGAATTTGTTCGCCCACTATCACGCCAGCTAATAATGGATCTTCGCCACCGTATTCGAAATTACGACCATTGCGCGCTTCGCGCACCAAATTCACACCACCCGCCAAATGCACATTAAAACCGGAAATGCGCGCTTCGGAACCGATCATGGCGCCGCCTGCGAAACCCATTTCAGGATTCCAGGTTGCCGCTGTCGCCATTCCTGATGGCAATGCAGTGCGTTCACGTACGTCGGGGCCACCTTGTGATGCCACACCAATACCGGCATCTGTTTGCCATAAATGTGGAATTCCCAAACGCGGAACACCATAAACAAAACCTGCGGATTGTGTATGCGATTCAACTGGACGCTTGGCATTTTTCCAGGGCGAATCGGTACCAAAATAACCCATCATCAAACTCAATTTTTCATCGAAGGTCATTTCTTTCAAAACCAGATCAGTGCGTTCTGATGCACTCAAATTTTTATTCATCCAGGGCTTGGATGCGACATTGGCTGCGTCATCAGCAATTGCCAATTGCATACCAGACAGCAACGCCGTTATTAAAAGTGGCCTGATGAACATTGATTGTTTAACCGACCTGGATAATGACCGTTTACTCATAGCAGAAATACCTTGGTTAATAGTGAAAATGGTAAGTGAAGGTTTTATTGAAATTTTATCGTGTAGACATCTTTAATATCACGATTAAATGCTGTCTCTTTGTCGGCGTAAAAAATATTAAAATCTTCCAGAGTGCCGTTCTTTTTATTTTCATCGCGATTGGTCGGCACCCAATAATGAGGTACTTTTTTGCCATTCGCATCGGTAACACCATCAGGAGCATTACGCCATGTTAATAAAAACGCAATCTGATTTGCATCGGAATCGTTTTTCAAGGCTGCAATTAATTTTCGATACCACTGATTATCAAATTTACCTGCTTCTATATCGGGCGCACGAATACCAATTTCAGAAATCACTGGAATTTTACCGCGTGCCTTTGCCATCCTGACCACCAATGCGGCATTCGCAGCAACATTACTGAACCAGGCTTCATTTTTTTCTGCAGTGCCATAGGTATCAAAACCCAACACATCAACCCACTCATCGCCGGGGTAACGTTGCAAATAATTTTCTTCTGTTGCTTGTGCAAAATTATTCGGTGAATAGGCATATAAAAAATTATTCACGCCTTTTACGTCGCGCAAGTATGTCACTGTGTATTGGTAAAGTTTTTTGTATTGCTCAGGTGTTGATTGTTCTGCGCCCCACCAAAACCAACTTCCGGTATTTTCATGAAGAATGCGAAAAATAACCGGAATTAATTTTCCATTGTTATCTTTGAGTTTAAGCGCCCAATCAGCCACTTCGTCCAGATATGCATTATAAATTGAATTGGCAGAACCCCCTGGTAATGACTCAACTACAGCAGGGGTTTTATCCCAGGAGGTACCATTAGGCCAGACACCGTCACGTTTGGTTTTGGGATTATCAAAATGCGTACTGATGGTAATAATGCCGCCGCGCTCATAGGCTTTTTTCAAAGCCGCATCAATATTGCCTTCGGATCGCGGGGACACTATGGATAAAGTATCCCATCCATACACAGCCGCAAAATCACCCACTGCATTAAAAGTGTCGGATTCAGAGCCATCATTTTTTTTGATCGTTAAACCCTGGGTAGTTTCATGCTGATGCCCGAACAAAATGGCATTGGCCCGCCTTTGTTGCAAATAAACAAACAGTGAGAGAGTTTCATCAGTTGCATTTTTTGTAACTGGATAAGACTGTATCGAATCTTTTTTCTGTGTCTCTTTTTTCTGTACATCGGCAACTGCATTCCAAACCACACACAAGGTCAGGAATATACCCGATACATATTTTATTATTTGCATAAAAACTCCACCGATCAATCAGGCAAGCGGCTTGTAATCGAATTCAAGGGATCGACACATTAATGTAAATTTAGTGTCGTCAGGATTGATATATGGTTAAGTTTTGTTATTAATTTTTATTGATTTTAGTGATAACGAACACGAATACCCAAATCAAAAGAGAGGCGCATTTCATCTGCAGTAATTTCTTTAGGAAAAAAACATCCCGATATGTGCGCCTGACAAAAACTGGCACCTTCCAATTGCGTTTTTCTGAAATCTATTCCTCGCAAATCGGCTCCCCGAAAATAGGCATCGCGCAAATCCAAACCACTGGCATCCATCTCGCGCAGATCCAACCCTCTGAAATCTCCTGCTCGTAATTCTTCCGGTTTAACTCCGCCTTTCGCTTTCAATTGATTAAATTCCTTCACGCGTTCAGAGCGCAACAATTCATAGGCAGCATTTTTATGGATAACTGGCTTGGTCACGGGAACATCCTCCTGAATTGACTTCCCTTAACTATAGATCAAGCCTTGGGATTTGCTCCATTCAATACAAATCGGGACTCGGGCAAACCGGTAAATGTAGTTTTGAAGATAAAAAGATTACCCGCATCAGGCTGCAATTCAAGAGCAGTATCATCCAACCCGATTCGGGCGGAAGTGACGGCAAGAATAGAATAATCATCACCGCCAAAAGCGACACAAGTGGCTTGGGAAACAGGCATGGGCAATACAAAATCCGTTGCACCATCCGGTGAATAACGTACGACACGTGAGCCGCCCCATTGAGCATTCCAAACATAGTCATCTGCATCGACACAAGCGCCATCAGGTTCTACGCCCGCTTCCGTTTGCGCAAAAATCCTTGAGTCACCCAAACGTCCTGTATTTGCGTCAAATTCATAAACACGCAAACTCTGTGAAGGCGAATCGGCGTGGTACATTTTGCTGGAATCACGACTCCAGCAAAGTGCATTGGAAATACGCAACCCATTTAAATGCTGCGAAGTTTTCAGGGTTGAATCCAGACAAAATAATCCCGCTGATTGCGAGGGATGATTTTTTTGCTCGGTGATGCTGCCTGACCAAAAACGCCCCTGACGATCACAGCGACCATCATTCAAACGATTCCCCTGCCAATGCGCTTCAGGTTTTGAAATCCACTCACATTCACCGTTTGCTATTTGATACCAGGCGAAACCGGATTCAAAAGCAGCAAGAATTTCTGTTTTATTGTCAACAAAAGCAAAACAACCCAATCGTTCGGGCAAACTCCATTCTTGTAAATCATTATTGGCGAGTTGATATCGATATATTTTTTTTGACAGAATATCCGTCCACCAAAAAGATTGATCTTGCGAATTCCATTGCACCCCCTCACCCAACAAATTCTGACAATTGATTATTTTAATTAATTCTACTTTTTTCATTATTCAGGCCTGTGTGGTTTTTCCAAATAGAGTTTACTTTGCATTTCCAATAATCGACTGACAGTGCGTTGAAATTCAAATACCAATCGCTGGCCCGAATAGATTTCATCCAGTTTTTTCTCTGACGATAAAACCAGTTTTACCTGTCGATCATAAAACTCATCTACCAAATTAATGAATCGACGCGCCTGATCTTCTTTCTTTGCTGTTAGTTCAGGGACATTACTGATGATGACCGTGTGATATTCACGGGCCAATTCAATGTAATCATTTTGTGATCGGGGACCATCACATAAATTCACAAAATCAAACCAGACTATATCTTCAGCTTCAAAACGAGCCTGGATGATTCGCCCTTCAATTTCCAAATCATGCTGTTTTTTTATATGGGCGTGCAAAGGCAAGAGTGATTTAAAACAAAGATGCAATGCTTCATCTGTTTTTTCATTCAGGGGAAAATGGAAAAGTTGTGCCTGTTCGAGACTCCGTAAGCGATAATCAGTGCCGCCATCGACGTTAACAATCTGTGTGTGACGTTTTATCAATTCAATCGCGGGTAAAAATCTTTCTCTTTGCAAACCATCTTTATACAAGTTATCCGGCACAATATTGGACGTAGCAACCAGTGTGACGCCTCGCGCAAACAACTCTTGCATCAGGGTGCCGAGAATCATGGCGTCGGTGATATCGGATACAAAAAATTCATCAAAACAAATCACCCTGGCTTCTGCACGAATAGTATCCGCTACTTTTTTTAACGGATTTTTTTCTCCTGCCAGTCGTTTTAATTCTGCATGAACACGCCGCATAAACCGATGAAAATGCATACGCATTTTTTCAGGGAAAGGCAGGCTTTCATAAAAGTTATCCATTAAATAAGTTTTACCACGCCCAACCCCACCCCAAAAATACAGCCCTTTTACAGGTTCGGATGAACCCGAAAGCTGATGTTTGAACCAACGCTGAAAGCGGGAAGATTGTTGCTCCTGTTGCCAGACCTCTACTAATTTTTCGTATAGATTTTGCAATTGCATGACGGCATTGGCTTGCGAGGAATCTGCGCGAAATTCCGGCCTTTGCAAATCTTCCTGATAACGCTGTGAAGGTGAAAGTTGCATAAGAGACCTTGTTTTATTCGGACGCAAATTGCGTCAGCAAGTGTTGACCCAGATCAGACTTGATCTGGCTGAGATAACCGTGAAAAAAATGTGTCGCTTGCGGATAACGGATCAGATGATGCGGGGATTCAAGTGTATCAAGCCAATTAAACACACCTTGTGCATTAACTCGTTCATCCTGATCGCCCTGAATGACACACAGGGGAACAGTAAACGCCGCATTGCGATCGTATTCGTAACGTTCAATGGGGGGTGCCACCAGTGTTAAATGTTGTAAACGGGAAACGTGGTAACTTGCTCGCGCAGCGATTGAAGAGCCAAATGAAAAACCGGCCAGCAACAAATCAAATTCATTAAATTCTTCGATAACCCAGTTAACTACTGCGATCAAGTCTTCATACTCACCCTTGCCTTGCGCAAATTCACCTTCACTTTTGCCAACACCGCGAAAATTAAATCGCACAACATGAATACCCAAATCGCGATAAGTGCGCATCAGCGTAGTCACCACTTTGTTATCCATAGTGCCGCCTTGTTGTGGATGCGGATGACAAATCACAGCGACTTTTTTTTGATCAAATAAAACACCTGAATCCAAACCCGAATGCCCATGAACCTGTATTTGTCCAACAGGTCCAAAAATAAAAAAATCTTTTTCGAAATCTTTCATAAAATCCGCTAGAGTAAAAGTGTAATTAAGGCTTTATAATCGCTGTCAGCAATTTGATAGGAGATGTCCCGTGTTTTCATTTAGCGCCCTTTTTGTTACCGGCTTGTTCAGCTTTATCGCTGGGGCCGTATTAGGAGCATTTGGCCTTTACTATGCCCGCTCTCATCTGTTGGGGCGCGGTATAGAACAGCGATTGCATCATGCAGAATCCGAACTCAAAAATTATCAACGCGAAGTGGCTGAGCATTTTGCCCATACTTCACAATTGGTCAATAACCTGACCGAGGCTTATCGTGAAGTAAATGAACATTTGGCGAATGGTGCCCTGAAACTGGCAACACCGGTTATCAGTCAGCAAATTCTGGATGCCGCTGGCGGTAATGCCAAGGCCAGTTTGCGTGAACAACCGCTGGAACCCCCTCGCGATTGGGCCCCGACAAAAGGCACATTGAGTGATGATTATGGCTTGCGCGATGAAGAGCCCGCTAAGCCACACCAACATTTTCTGCCAACAGAATCAGCGGACGATTATGACTTTGACGGCAAAGCCAGCCGTTACTGATGAATCGTCTGTTACAGTTTCTTGCATGGCCAATCGCAATCGGAATCATTATTGCGCTCTTGGCCATGTTGATATTTCCAGGCCTGAGAGTTTCACAAACCGAATCTTCCGATGTTCTCGGTGTTGTATCCTACTCAGCGGCTGTCAGCCGTGCCGCACCAGCCGTTGTGAATATCTACACCGAAAAACAATTGGCAACCAATCGCTCTCCTTATTATCGTCGCTTCAACAATTCATCAGATAACTCACAAAAAACGCTTGGTTCGGGTGTCATAGTCGATTCCAGCGGATTAATCCTCACTAATAATCATGTCATCAATAGTGCCGATAGAATTTTGGTGCTACTTAATGATGGCCGTTATACATCGGCCGAGCTGTTGGGTGTTGATAAAAATAACGATTTGGCTGTGTTAAAAATCACTATGGATAATCTAACTGCCATCGATATAGGCCATTCCGATAAAGCGCGAGTGGGTGATGTGGTGCTGGCGATTGGTAATCCATTGGGTGTAGGCCAAAGTGTCAGTCAGGGAATCATCAGTGCGACCGGTCGCTGGAATCTCGGCATCAACAGCGCAGAAAACTTTATCCAAACAGATGCTGCAATTAATCCCGGCAACTCGGGTGGCGCATTGGTGGATGCTTACGGAAAACTGATTGGGATCAATACCGCTGTATTGGATGAAGCAGACAATACTGTCGGCATCAGCTTCGCCGTACCTGTTGATACTGCAATAAAATCCTTGCAACAAATCGTTCAATATGGAGAAGTTCGTCGAGGCTGGCTGGGACTGCAAGTGGACTTTATTACTGCCCAGCAATCAGCCGCTTTTGGTGCTGTGGGCATGTATGTGATGGCGGTTGACAAGGGAGGCCCTGCAGAGAAGTCCGGTATTCAGGTGGGCGACATACTGACTCACATTAACGGCCAACCAACCACCAACCCCCGAATTGTGTTTAACCAGATAATCAATCTGCAACCCGGTGACTCGGTCAAACTGAAACTGCTTCGCGATGGAAAATCATTGGACATTACTGCCACAACCGGTTTTCCGCCCAATTCACGAACAGAAACCTGATTAAAATCCACTAATCAATAATTCGATATTCCGCCGAACGCGCATGCGCTTCCAACTGCTCGCCACGCGCTAACACTGAAGCCGTTTTCGATAAAGTGGATGCACCTTTTTCTGAGCAAAAAATTATCGAGCTGCGTTTTTGAAAATCATAAACGCCCAAAGGCGATGAAAAACGTGCGGTGCCGGATGTCGGCAATACGTGATTGGGACCCGCACAATAATCTCCCAAAGCTTCGGGTGTATGGCGCCCCATAAAAATCGCACCGGCATGACGAATTTGTGATAAATATTTTTCCGGCTCTGCAACTGACAATTCCAAATGCTCGGGCGCAATACGATTACTGACGGCAATCGCCTCTTGCATATCTTTCACTTTAATTAATGCACCGCGATTTTTTAATGACACCGACGCAATAGATTCACGCGAAAGTGTTGGCAGTAAATTTTTAATCGATGCTTCGACTTGATCAAGATAATTCGCATCAGGACACAGCAAAATCGATTGCGCCTGTTCATCGTGTTCAGCCTGGCTGAATAAATCCATCGCGATCCAATCAGGATCTGTTTTGCCATCGCAAATCACCAAAATTTCAGATGGCCCCGCGATCATATCAATCGCAACCTGACCAAATACCGCACGCTTGGCAGTTGCAACATAAATATTGCCTGGGCCAACAATTTTATCGACTTTGTGAATTGTTTCTGTGCCATAGGCCAGCGCCGCCACAGCTTGTGCGCCACCAATCGTAATCACCTGATCAACACCGGCAATCGCCGCCGCTGCCAATACTATAGGGCTAATGTCACCATCGGGTGCAGGCACCACCATAGTCAAATGATCCACACCGGCCACTTTTGCAGGAATCGCATTCATTAATACAGAAGATGGATAGGACGCTTTGCCACCAGGAACATAAAGCCCCACTCGTTCCATTGCGGAAATTTGCTGACCCAAGACAGTGCCATCGGCTTCTGTATATTGCCAGGACGTTTGCAATTGATGCTGGTGATAATCGCGAATACGTTGCGCCGCAATCTCCAACGCATTTTTTTGTTCGCTGGAAATTTTTGTCAGCGCTTGTTTAAGCTCTGATTGACTCACAATTAATTCATTAATCGATTTCACATCACGGCGATCAAATTTATTGGTGTATTCCAACACCGCCGCATCACCGCGTGTTTTTACTTGTTGCAAAATATCGTCAACAACATCCGCAACGCGTTTGTCGCTAACCGATTCCCACACGAGCAATTTGTTTAATTGCGAATCAAAATCAGCTTGGGTGGTGTTGAGGCGGTTAATCAAAGAAGGCATTTATCTCTCACATAAAAAAATTAACTAAATCACTTCAACCAGCTCTGAATATTCAGACAACAACTTATCGCAAGTAAGAAATCGAAGCGGTTCCGAGATTGCCTGTGCAAGTAAAATCCGATCAAATGGATCTTTATGAATTGGAGGAAGGTTCAATAGCTGCAAGGTGTGATTAGACAACACAGGTAATTCAATAAAATTATTTCTTTCTATCGATAAGATGATTAATTCAGGATTGACTTTTAACTTACCAATGGAAATTTTTATCATCATTTCCCAAACGGATGCACTACTCACATACACAGTTTCAGCATCTTTAATTAGATTGGATGCATGTGCTGGCAATTGAGGGCTATCAGCAATCCACCAGAGATAAACATGCGTATCTAACAATAAACGCATTACCTACCCTCAAACCCAGCCAAAATGTCATCGGGTAAAGGTGCATCAAAATCATCTGCAATTTCAATTTGCCCTTTTAGCAACCCTGGCTGACGCACAGGCTTAATGACATCTAACCCCACTATGGCAGCAACAGGTTTACCTGCTTTGGCAATGACAATTCTTTCGCCTCGCGTTGCAGCATCAACTAATTTTGAAAACTGGGTTTTAGCATCATGAATATTGAGCGTTTGCATCTTTCAGGCTCCACCGAATCAGGCATGGACTAAGGTTAGTCCGATCAAATCATTAATACAAGGATTTAATCAAACCAAGCTGGCAGCAATCACCTCCGCAATCGGATCAATAATCGCCTGTATGGTTTTGTGTTTCATTTTCATTGAGGCTTTGTTGACGATCAAACGGGAGCTGATATCGGCAATAAATTCGCGTGGTTCCAAACCATTCGCACGCAGTGTATTTCCGGTATCGACTATGTCCACAATTTCATCAGCCAAATTCATGATAGGTGCTAATTCCATTGCACCGTAGAGTTTGATCACATCAATTTGACGGCCAAGGCCTGCGTAATATTGTTTGGCGACATTCACATATTTTGTCGCCACACGAATACGGCCCGGGGGTGTTTGTTTTCCTTTCACACCTGCTGTCATTAATTTGCAGCGCGCAATTCCCAAATCCAAAGGTTCGTATAAACCTTCAGCGCCATTTTCCATTAATGTATCTTTGCCAGAAATGCCCATGTCGGCCGCACCGAATTGCACGTAAGTCGGTACATCAGCGCCACGCAATAACAATAAACGCACATCAGCACGATTGGTTTCAAATACCAGCTTGCGACTTTTTTCCATATCCTCCAACGGATGAATTCCAGCCGCCGCAAGCAATGGCAGAGTTTCATCCAGGATACGGCCTTTTGTTAAGGCAATTGTCAAAGTCGCATTCATTTTGTTTAACCTTTTATTGACTTACTTTACTCGAGTAACACTGGCACCAATCGATTGGAATTTTGCTTCAATCGCTTCATAACCGCGATCAATATGATAGATGCGATCAATCAATGTTTCACCATCAGCAACCAAACCGGCAATGACCAAACTCGCTGATGCACGCAAATCAGACGCCATCACCGGTGCCGCTTTTAATCGTTCAACTCCGGTAACAATTGCGGTGTTGTGTTCCAACTCAATTTTTGCACCCATACGATTTAATTCAGCCACTTGCACCAAACGATTTTCAAAAATGGTTTCGGTAATGTGACTCACACCTTCAGCAACAGCATTCATCGCCATAAATTGTGATTGCATGTCGGTTGGGAACGCGGGATAAGGCGCCGTTTTTAAACTCACTGCCTTGGGGCGTTTTCCTTGCATATCCAAACTGATCCAATCATCACCGGATTGAATTTTTGCACCCGCCTCTTCCAATTTAAATAAAACGGCTTCGAGTATATCTGCACGGGTTGCCGTCAATTTAATGCTGCCACGACTCGCAGCAGCAGCGACCAGATAAGTTCCGGTTTCAATTCGATCCGGCATCACGGTGTAATCACAGCCTGTTAAAGATTCAACGCCTTCAACAGTTAAGGTAGATGTGCCTATACCTTCAATTTTTGCACCCATGGCCACCAGCATATTGGCCAAATCAACAATTTCCGGCTCACGCGCTGCGTTTTCCAAAATTGTTTTTCCGTCCGCCAATACAGCCGCCATCAATAAATTTTCAGTGCCACCGACAGTGACTGTATCCATTAAAAAATGCGTGCCTTTTAAACGGCCTTGTGAGGTTGCACGAATATAACCGCCATCAATTTCTATTTTTGCACCCATGGCTTCAAGGCCACGCAAATGAATATCAACGGGACGTGAACCAATCGCACATCCACCCGGGAATGACACATTGGCCTCACCATAACGCGCTAATAATGGCCCCAATACCAAAATGGATGCGCGCATGGTTTTGACCAGATCATAAGGTGCTGTTCGCGATTGAATTGTGTTGGGGTCCACTATCACCCAATGATTATCCTGACGCTCAATCGTTAGGCCCAAAGTGCGTAACAATTTGATCATGGTGGTGATGTCATTTAAATGCGGAACATTGCGCAATGACACTTGTGAGTTTGCCAAAATGGTCGCCGCCAACAAAGGTAGTGCCGCATTTTTAGAACCGGAAATACGAATTTCGCCAGTCAATGAACCTGCACCGCGAATTAATAATTTGTCCATCGAAAATCCAAAAAATAAAATTAAAAAATTAACCCCCTCCTAACCTCCCCCTTCGTAAGGGGGAGGGACTAATTCCTCCCCGGGGAGGTTAGGAGGGGGTTTGTTTACGTTTACTGTTGAGCCTGTTGTTGCTGCCACTGTTCCGGTGTAAAAGCTTTGATGTAATCAATAGCGTGAACCTGACCACTGCTGAATAATTCAGCCAGCGGTGCCATCACCAATTGTTGTTTCTTGACAGGCGTGAGCCCTGCAAAAACAGGGCTCACTAACACCACACCAAAATGATTTCCTTGCACTTACACTGATTTCACCTTGCAAACACGGAGAGGGGATTCAAGCAGGGATTTAATAATATCTTGCATAATTTATCTCTGGGACAGCTCTCCTCCTTACACAGGAGGAGGTTTGGGAGGGTGGTATTATTCCGCTAACCAATTAGCAATGACTTTATCCAAATCGTTGCCATGTTTTTTGTAAGCGGCTTTGAATTGACTTTGAAAAGAAGTCCCCAAATTCACGCCATTCAACACTACGTTGATTAATTTCCATTGGTCATTCTTTTTATCAAACAACATGGTGTAATTCAGTTGATGGGTAACATCTTTGTCGGTCACTGTTTGCTCGACTGTTGCACGACCAGGTTTGGCAGGATCTGTTTTGACACCAGAAATATTGATCTTGCTCTTGGCGTAATTGGTAATACCTTTTGCATAGCTTTTTACCAATCCGGAACGAAATACTTTTACAAAAGCTTCCTGCTGCGCAGGCGTTGCTTTTTTAACAACATCAGCGCCCATAACACTGGTTGCGATGAAACGAAATGCCACGACTTTGTCCAACGTCGTTTCTGTTTTTGCAAAATAATCTTCTTCAGTGATTTTGCCTTCATTTTTGCTGTTGGCTAGTGCAAATAATTCAGTTGCAACTTTCTCAACCACCACTTGCGGCTCTTCTGCCGAGTGTGCCTGAACTGCAACAAACGACATAACCACCAGACAAAAAAACAAACCTGTACGAAATACGCTATTCATGATGACCCTTCCACAAGAACAGGAAAATAAATAATCAAAAAGACCAAACGCCGCTGCTTCAATATTGCTCAGGGCAACAATGTGACCACAGTTAGATTCAATAGTGCCTTCAGTTGCCGTTCAGTTTTACCATCAAAGGCCGAATTCGAACCATCAAACTGGCGCGAACTATACCATTGCGAAACTCTGCCCACCAGAAAGCTTACAGGCTGGAAGATAAACGCCCTTAAGAATCAAGGGCGTTAATTGTTTGTCAATAAGCTGATTTCAAACCTTTTTCCCAGTCATCAGCACCCATTGTGCCGCCCAAACTGTGGAAAACGATGGTTAATTTGTCGCCTGAAAGTGAACCAACCGCTTTTGATGCCGGAGATTCATCAGTGGCAGGTTTGATAATAATTTCAGAGACTTTTACCAGCTCTTCTTTGTAGTCTTCGTCTTTGCAAGCAAAGTTAAAACCATAACCCAATGTCTTGAAATGACCGCTCAAATATTTGATTTCGTCATCTTTTGACTTACCCAGTCCAGCCCAATCCAGAGCATCATAATCATCCCAATTAAAGGTAACTTTCAAATCAGGGTGTTTGGTCTGAATATCGTTGATGCTTTCAGCAATTGATTCATCAATCGTGCGCTTCAGCTTTTTTTCTTCCATCGGTGACATCTGTTAAATCCTCAATTAATTTCTACAAAAAAGATTCCTTAAACCGAATCCAATATTCAAACGAAAAATGGATCCGCCGGCAGTATATTCGAAATAGAGATAAAATTTAAAATCACGATTGATATAGATAAGCTCACATGTTTAATGGCAATCAGTAACTGTCTCGTTATAATGCGACCACTTTCAAGCGACGGAAAACCTCATGACCTTTGATTTTGTCTCTTCGGCACTGCGCACAATTCAACTGGAAACAGATGCCGTCAGCAGTTTGCCCGGACAAATTGATGGTGAATTCAGCAAAGCCTGTGACATGATCCTCGCCTGCAAAGGCAGGGTTGTAGTGTCCGGCGTAGGTAAATCAGGGCATATAGCACGCAAAATTGCCGCAACTCTGGCCAGTACCGGAACACCGGCGATGTTTGTGCACCCTGCAGAGGCCAGTCATGGTGATATGGGCATGATCACCCGGGACGACATTCTGCTCGTCATCTCCTACTCCGGTGGCTCCAATGAGATATTGAACTTATTGCCTCTATTCAAGCGACTGGGCATTCCCATGATCGCCATGACGGGCAATAGCCAATCTGTGTTGGCTGAGAATGCTGATGCGCACCTGAGCATCAAAGTAGAAACCGAAGCTTGCCCTTTAAACCTGGCCCCCACCTCAAGTACCACTGTCACTGCAGTTTTAGGGGATGCACTGGCGATTGCGCTGTTGGAGGCAAGAGGGTTTACGGCTGAAGACTTTGCTTTTTCACATCCCGGCGGAACACTGGGCAGAAAATTGCTGTTGAAGTTAAGCGACATAATGCACACAGGCGATGCCATCCCGACAGTCTCCCCCGAAACACCGGTTCTGCAGGCACTGATGGTAATGTCTGATAAAGGTTTTGGTATGACAACCATCCAAACCGGGAACCAGCTTCTAGGAATTTACACCGATGGCGATTTGCGCCGAAGCCTTGATAAAGGGGTTGATATCCACAGCGCCCGTGTAGGTGACTTGATGAATACAAACCCAAAAAAACTCCAGGAAAACACACTGGCGGCAGAAGCACTTAAAGTCATGGAACAACTCAAAATCAATGTGGTACTGGTGACCAATAAAAACCACCAGCTCACCGGCATAGTCAAAATTAACGATATTCTGCGTGCGGGAGTCTTTTAAGTGCTTGCTATGGATGAATTAAGGTTACGCGCCAGTAAAATCCGTTGGTTACTGCTGGATGTCGATGGTGTGTTGACGGATGGCCGTTTGTATTTTGGCAATCAAGGCGAAGAGTACAAATCATTCAGTACGCTGGATGGACAAGGCATCAAAACCTTGCAAAAAACCGGAGTGAAAGTTGGCATCATCACCGGAAGAACCAGTAATCTTGTTGCCAGACGCGCTCAGGATTTAGGAATAGATCTAATCATTCAGGGACGCGAAGATAAATGGCATGCGCTTCAGGAACTCCTGGCCCAGGCCGCAATCAGAGATCAGGCTCCCGAACTCAATGAAATTGCATTTATGGGCGACGATTGGCCGGATCTGACAGTGATGACAAGAGTGGGTTTGGCACTTTGTGTTGCCAATGCTCATGAATCTGTTGTTGAAAGAGCCGATTGGCAAAGCAAACGTCGCGGCGGTGAAGGTGCAGTACGTGAAGCTTGTGATTTGATTATGCGAGCACAGGGCAGTTTTGATAAATCATTGGCCGAATACTTGAAACACGATTGATTATGCTGAAAAAAATTTTTCATCACATTCCACTTCCCTGGATATTGGTTCTGTTACTGATTACGGTATTTTTCAGTTTTTCTTTCAGCCCTTATCCGGAACAGGAACAGGAAATCAATGAAGACACTTCTGGTTTCCCGCAACTCTATATGAAAGATGTGACGACTCGTGAATTTGATGTCACAGGAAAATTACGTTACCAACTGACGACACCCATAGTCACTCACTACCAATTAAACCTGAATAATCCAGGCGCAGATGATTACACATTGATTGAACAACCCTCGCTGATATTTCATCAGGATACTCAAGCGCCATGGAATATCACTGCAAAACAAGGCCGAAGCGAGCTCAACGGGGAAGTTTTTCGTTTACTCGACAATGTAGTTATCTCGCAAGAAAGTAAAGAACAGGGGCTGGTTGAAATCACTACTGACAGCTTGATTGCCAAACCGCTCGAACAATTCGTCGAGACAGATAAAGCTGTTAAGATACGAGCCAAACAGACTCAAATTGACGCAATCGGCATGCATGCTGATTTGGCACGCAGCCAACTACAATTGAATTCCCAGGTCAACGCCACTTATGAACCTCGCCGTTAAATTACATTTTTTACGTCTTTTACCCTGCAGTCTGATATTGATTGCCGGGTGCTTACAAGCGTTGCCGCAAGATAAATATGAAACAATCCGGGGTCGTGCCGCCAGCTTGACTATTGATAACAAAACCGGTGTTGCAACTTATTCAGGCAACGTCAACATTCAACAAGGCTCACTGAATATAGTCGCTGAAAGTTTGATGGTGCACCGCAATGCACAGGGTGATGTCGAAAAAATGGTGGCGACCGGTTCACCTGCCCGCTTCCAGCAACAGCCCGAAGCCGATAAAGGAGTGATTACCGCCTCAGCCAAAAGCATTACTTACATACCAGCCAAAGAATATTTGCGTTTGGTTGATGGTGCTTCTGTTGAGCAAGATGGCTCTGTCATGAGTGGTGCAACCATAGATTACGATCTGGTCAAGGAAATCCTCAAAGCTTCGGGTAACAACCAGAATGATGGCGAGGGCGTGATACTGACCATTCCTCCACAAAAAGATCCCGAAACAAAATCCGAAGCCCAGTAAGTATGTCGATTCTCAAAGCGCAACACCTCGCCAAAAGTTACAAGAGCCGTAAAGTCGTCATTGATGTTTCACTGCAAGTAGAAAGTGGCAGCATTGTGGGGTTACTGGGCCCCAATGGTGCAGGCAAAACCACCTGCTTTTACATGATTGCCGGTTTGGTGGCTGCCGATAACGGACAGGTTATGATCGATGACCTGAATATTACTTCCCTGCCTATTCATGGCCGGGCGCGTGCCGGTATTGGTTACCTGCCTCAGGAAGCGTCCATTTTCCGTAAACTCAGTGTTGCCGATAACATCATGGCCATACTGGAAACCCGCAAGGATCTCAGCAAACAACAGCGATTGGAAAAACAGGAATCCCTGCTTGAAGAATTCCATATCACCCATATCCGCAATAGCTTGGGAATGGCGCTTTCGGGTGGTGAGAGACGACGGGTGGAAATTGCCCGCGCACTGGCAACAGATCCCAAATTCATCCTGTTGGATGAACCCTTTGCCGGGGTTGACCCGATTTCAGTCAATGACATTAAAGACATTGTCCGCCACCTGAAGGTGCGCGGCATAGGCGTGCTGATTACCGACCACAATGTCCGCGAAACACTGGATATCTGTGAAACAGCCTATATCGTCAGTGAAGGCCATATTATTGCCCAGGGAAACGCTGAAACTATCCTTGGTAACAGCAAGGTCAGGGCCGTCTATTTAGGCGAAAATTTCCGCTTATGATCCTTCGGCATAGAGATTGCTAGGCTTTTTCTGTTCATCTGCCATTAAGTTATTGCCTGCGGACTAAAGCCTGTCTAAACTCCACTTAAGCATTTATCCACGCAGAGTTTTGGCGATAAGGTTTTTACCAGCGGCATGAAACAATCTCTTCAACTTAAAATCGGGCAACATCTGACGATGACCCCGCAGTTGCAGCAAGCTATCCGGTTGTTGCAACTATCAACACTGGATCTGCAACAGGAAATTCAGGAAGCACTGGATTCAAACCCAATGCTGGAGTCTGATGATGGCTTCGACGAGCCTGTCACCGGTGACTATGCTGAAAATGACATGGACGCGGTTGACTATACCCGCAAACAGGAAGTTGCCGCAGACCCTGACAGTCCCGACGTTCCTTTTACCAAAAGTGATGACTTCAGCTCATCCCGCACCGAAACTGCTTACGAAGATTCCGGCGATTTCAGCGAAAACTTCAGTGCCAGTGAAAATACAAACGACAACGAACTCTACGGTGAAGGCCAGAATTTTGATGACCAAACCGGTGACTGGCCCGAAGGTATTCCGCAGGATCTTCCTGTCGATACCAGTTGGGACGATGTCTACCAAACATCAGGCAGCGGCAACACCAATTATGATGGCGAAGAATCCGGTGATTTTGAAAGCCGCCGAACCGCCAATGATTCACTCTACGACCACCTGACCTGGCAACTCAATTTAACCCCCATGTCAGATCGTGACCGCATAATTGCCATGGCAATTATTGATGCTGTCGAACCCAGCGGCATGTTATCCATAACCCTTCAGGACATTTTTGAAGGCCTGCAGCCAGAACTGGACGAATTGGAGCTGGATGAAGTGGTTGCCGTACAGCATCGCCTGCAACAATTTGATCCCTGCGGTGTTTGCAGTCAAAACCTTTCCGAATGTTTGTTGGTGCAGTTGCAACAGTATCCCGGCACAACACCTTTTATTGAAGCCGCCAAACAAATCGTCAAACTTTATTTGCCCTTGCTGGCAAGTCGCGACTATCGACAATTAATGCGTCGCACACGCCTGAAAGAAAATGAATTGGGTCAGGCAGTCACATTGATCCAAAGTTTGAACCCAAGGCCTGGAGATATTATCGACACGGACGACACCGAATATGTCATACCCGATGTTTTTGTCGAAAAGCGCAATGGCAGATGGATAGTGGAATTGAATCCGGACATTGCACCACGTTTGCGCATCAACCCCAATTATGCATCACTGGTAAAACGTGCCGACTCGAGTAGCGACAATACTTTTCTCAAAGATAATTTGCAGGAAGCACGCTGGTTTCTAAAAAGTTTGCAAAGCCGCAATGAAACCCTGTTGAAAGTAGCGACTTGTATTGTCGAAAAACAACGTGGATTTTTGGACTATGGTCCAGAGGCGATGAAACCTTTGGTATTACATGACATCGCCGAATTGGTTGAAATGCATGAATCCACTATTTCACGCGTCACCACACAAAAATATATGCACACACCACAAGGCATTTTTGAACTGAAATATTTTTTCTCCAGTCATGTCAGTACTGACTCAGGTGGTGAATGCTCTTCAACCGCCATTCGTGCCATCATCAAAAAATTGGTATCGGCAGAAAATGCCAAAAAACCACTCAGCGACAGCAAAATTGCTGACATGCTGGCAGAACAAGGCATACAGGTTGCGCGTCGCACTATTGCAAAATATCGTGAATCGCTCAACATTCCGCCATCAAATGAAAGAAAAACCTTGTAAGACCATACTCAAAACAGAGGACATAAAATGCAATTAAATATCAGTGGGCACCACATAGAAGTAACCGATTCAATGCGCAATTATGTTTCGGAAAAAATCGAAAGACTGAGCCATCATTTTGATAAGATCACCAACACCCACGTGATTCTTTCAGTTGATAAAAATGCGCAAAAAGCCGAAGCCACCATGCATGTTAATGGCAAGGATTTATTTGCCGAAGCCGACCACGACGATCTTTACACCGCCATTGATTTGCTTGCCGACAAACTGGATCGCCAATTGATCAAACACAAAGAGAAAATGCGAAACCATTAATCATGCAAATTAAAAATATTCTTACGCCGGATCGCACACTTTGCAGGCTGGAAGCCGCCAGTAAAAAACGCGCATTGGAAATTCTTGCCAATACTATTGCGGCTGATGTTCAGGAAATTGATGCCGACGAATTATTTCGCCGACTGATTGCACGTGAACGTCTGGGCTCTACCGGTATAGGTCAGGGCATTGCGATCCCGCATTGCCGGGTTGAAAATTGCCAACAAACACTGGGCGCACTGATTACACTCGCAGATCCAATTGAATTTGATTCAATGGATGGTGAACCGGTTGATATTTTATTTGCGATGCTGGCACCGGAAGATGCAAAAGACGAACACCTGCAATACCTCGCTGCTTTGGCAGGTGCCTTGTCGAATGAAGAGTTCCGCGAAAATTTACGCAACGCCAGTAATAATGAAGATTTATTTACAGCAGTCACATCTGAAGTTGCAAAAAATTAATTTGTTTTGCTATCGGCGGAGTACAAAATGCAACTGGTAATTGTCAGTGGTTTATCAGGATCAGGAAAAACGACAGCGCTACATGTGTTGGAAGATGTAGGCTACAACTGTATTGATAATTTACCGGTTAGTTTGTTGCCTGCACTGGTTGCACAAATTCATATCCACAAAGATGACAAACTGAAATTTGCCATAGGTATCGATGTACGTAATGCATGGCAAGATCTGGCCATGTTCCCGCAAATGATCAATACCTTGAAAGAAGCTCATCTGGCATTTCACACAATTTTTCTGGATTCAGCTTCATCTGTTTTAATCCAGCGATTCAGTGAGACCCGACGTAAACATCCCCTGTCAGATGGCAACACCAGCCTGGCAGAAGCCATAGCCGCAGAACAAAAATTATTGGAGCCTATTCGTGATACTGCAGATCAAATTATTGATTCCAGTCATCTGACTCTGCATGAACTTCGCGATTTGGTTAAAGAACGTATTGTTGGCCGACAAGAATCAACCATGGCAATTTTGTTTGAATCTTTTGGTTTCAAACATGGCGTTCCGGTTAATGCTGATTTGGTTTTTGATGCACGCTGTTTACCCAATCCACATTGGAAAGCCGATTTGCGTCCACTCACAGGCAAAGATAAACCGGTAATTGATTTTTTGGAAAGCGAAAAACTGGTTGGTGAAATGCTAAACGACATTCGACATTATCTGGAACGTTGGTTACCTCGTTATCAGGCCAATAATCGCAGTTATATTACTATCGCGATTGGTTGTACGGGCGGGCAACATCGCTCCGTTTATTTAAGTGAATCACTCAGAAATAGTTTTGCCAATACATTTAATGATGTGCAAGTACGCCATCGCGATATCAACAAACACAAACATATATAAAGATGCCAAGCAAAATACTCGACATCATTAACAAGCGTGGCTTGCATGCCCGTGCAGCAGCAAAACTGGCGACATTATGCGCACAGTTTTCTGCAAAAATTCAATTGCGAAATACCATTGCCAATAATTGGGTCGATGGTAAAAGTATTATGTCGATTATGTTATTGGCAGCAGGTTGCGGTTCACAAATTGAAGTCAGCATTGAAGGCAATGACGCCGATGCTGCACTGAATGCCATCCAATCACTGGTGGCAAATCGTTTTGAGGAAGACGAATAAAATGGTATACCAGTACGACGATATCAATCCTGATGATTACATCAAAAGTAAATCACAGGTCAAACGGGAAATGCATGCGTTGCAGGCCTTGGGCGAACGCATGGTGGATATGAATGAAAAACAATTGGCCAATATTCCGTTGTCTGATGAAATGCTAGACGCTATTTATATCGCACGCAAAATGCCACCCAAAGAAGCGCGTCGCCGACAAATCCAATATATAGGTCGATTAATGCGCGAAGGTAATCATGAGGAAATTCAAGCCGCAGTCGATAAAATGCAAAATCGTAGCGATCAGCATATTCATCGGCAGCATCAAGTCGAGCGATATCGCGATTTGTTAATTGATAATGACAAAAATGCATTTCAACAATTGGTGAATGCTTGCCCGGGAATTGATGTACAACATTTGCGTCAGTTAATTCGCAGCTCGCAAAAAGAAAAAGAAGAAAACAAACCGGCTGCCAGCGCACGCAAGTTGTTTGCGTATATTCGAGAGCAAATGGAAGCTCAGGATTAAACCTGCGAAGGTGTATTGATCATGTTAGAAAACTGGGAATTGATGAGTTACATAGTCACGGTAATAGGCTTGCCTATGGCCATTTTTGTTTTTTTGTTTGAACAACGAAAAGAACGCGAAAACGAAGAAGAAGAAGTCTACCAATTGCTATCAGACAATTATCAAGACTTTCTCAAAGTCGCGTTGGAACATCCTGATTTGCGTTTATTTTCAACAGAAGAAACACCACCACTCACCGAAGAACAAAAAGAGCGTTTGCTGATTATTTTCACCATGTTGACATCACTTTTCGAACGCGCATATTTATTGTTGTTTGAAGATGATATGTCACCCAAACAGGCTCGCCGTTGGAATTCATGGGAAGACTATATTATGGAGTGGTGCCATAAACCTCACTTTCGTGCCCAATTACCCAAACTCTTATTGGGTGAAGACCCCAGCTTTGTTCGCTATATTGAAAAAATAGCCGGCGTAAAAATCGACTCCTGATTCTGATTGTTTCATGACCTTGATCACAAATTAAAAAGTGTGTTTTGCCTGCCCGATATCAATCCATTAGATTGTCTACCGAGACGTGGATTGTATATCGGCTAAACACGACCAACACCAGACTCAATAAAACCAATAATAATCTACACACAATTTTTACATTCCTGAATTTTCATCAATTGTTTACTTCTCGTTTACAGAAATTGGACTGTCAGGAATAAAAATCTTAAACACATTTCATTGCAACCGTCGCGGAACTCAACCTGAAGAGAATTTCCTATGCTCGACATTAAATCGAATTCAACACACAAGCAGTTTGATACAGGTCTTTTCGCCAAGACGACTCACAACCCCTCTTATGCCAGCTTGACCAAACAATTCACCGAAATAAATAACCTGCGTGATTATTGCATCCCCGTGAATCCTTATTTTCCTCCTGCAGAAGTAATGGACAAATTACAAGAAAAAATCACCTATGCACTTAAATATTATCCGGGTTCAAACGAAAGTATCGCTGAAAATATTGCACAATTTTCTGACATTAAAGATCCGGCCACTATTATTGCGGGTAATGGATCAACCGAAATTATCTCCTGGCTGAATTCAATCTTTATCAAAAAAAGTTTATTTGTCCCGGTGCCATCCTTTGGTCGCTGGATAGAAGAACCTCAAGGATTGGGTATTGAGTTACACACTTATCGATATGAGGACTCGCTCAACCAATATCTAAGTCCGGATCAATTGGTAATAAAAGTAAAAGCATCAAGGGCACGCAATTTGGTTATTTGCAATCCCAATAATCCAACGGGTTCAATATTGTCACGCGAACAAATCTTATGGATTCTTGAGCAATTACCCGAATTGGACAACATTATCATTGACGAATCCTTTATCGATTTTTCCGGAGAGAATCCACCTTCAATCAAAAATGATGTTGCCAATTACACCAATGCCTGGGTATTAAAAAGCCTTGGTAAAAATATCGGACTGCACGGTTTGCGCATGGGTTTTGCGATTAGCAATAAGGATAATATCGCGATTATGCGCAAACACCTTCCCTACTGGAATGTTAATGGCATTACCGAAATGTTGTTGCACTTAATAAAAGGTGAGAAGAAAACTTATCATGCAAGCCGCATGAAAACAATTGACGATGCACAATATCTAGCCAAACGCTTCAAAGAACTACCTGAATTCACTGTCTACCCAACTCACTCCAATTTTATTTTTGTAAAATTGCGAGACGAAATTAATGGCACCCGTTTGCGGGATTTAATGCTGCAAAATCATGGTTGTTTTATCCGAAATTGCGGCAACAAAATGGGTTCCAATGAACAGTACTTCCGAATTGCAGCGCGCCCTGCTGCAGATGTCGATTATTTGTTATCCGCATTTAAATTGGAGTTGGCAAAAATTGCAGCCCAACCGGAAGTGAATCCAACACTAACCCCGCCAACTGAAAGGGAATCTGTATTGGAAGCGGAAAATGCGCGACTAAAACGCCAATTAGCCGAAAAAATGGAAGAGTTGGAAATATTAAAAAAATCTTCCAGTTATTTTGCAAAGAGCCAACAATAAGAGTACCAATCAAAAAATCGCCATTCCTGCGAAGGCAGGAGCCGTCAGACCAGCGAAGCTAATCCAGCTGTTAAAAAATTTCAGCAAAATTAAAGACTGGATTCCCGCCTTCGCGGGAATGACGGAGAAAAATTAAATAAAGGTAATTCGCGCAAAGACCTCAATAAAAAGCACCAGAAATTGTTTGATTCCACCAACTGCAATCGCCACAGTAAAAGATGTCACTGTGGATGCTTGTGATAAGATTTTTTCATGCTAATCTCATAGTTCATCGACAAACAAATTGGTTTCTGAATTATGTCATTTCGCTTGCGTGGATTTTTAATACATTTAATTGCGTCTGTCTGCATGGCATTGATCGCTACAGGCATTATATTTTTAGTCTGGTACCCGTCTCCACTGGCGCAGGCAATAGGCGTTACGTCTGTCGTACTGTTGTTGTTAGGCGTTGATGTGGTTGCAGGCCCCTTGTTAACACTGGCGGTTTGCAAACAAGGTAAAAAATCGCTGAAGTATGATCTTGCTCTGATCATTATTATCCAGATAAGCGCTTTTATTTATGGAATGCATATCATTGCCCAGGGCAGGCCTGTATGGATTGTATTTAACAAAGATTCCTTTGTGGCAGTACAAGCATTTGAAATGAAACATGACTACATGGCAAAAGCCAAACCGGAATATCAGGCAACGAATTTTTCCGGGCCACAATGGATTGCCCTGCACTATCCCACTGATACCGAGCAGAAAAAAATCTTGTATGAAAGCGCATTTAAAGGTGTAGATCTTCCCAGACGCGCTGATTTTTATGAACCGGTTGCCAATCAAATCGAATCCATCAAACAAAAAGCGCAGGATTTGTCGCAACTCAATCAATTTAACAAACCAGAAGAAGTCAAAACCGAATTGGCAAAATGGCCGGAAGCCAACGCATTTTTACCGCTCAATGCCAGGGAAATTCCTGTCAGTGTGTTAATCAAACGCGAAACCGGGGAAGTGATTGCCATAGTGAATTTAAAACCCTGGTTAACCCAGCCATAATAATTAACCGAATATTTTTACTCACACCATTTGTGTAATACTGAGTTCACGGCTAACACCATTCGCTGAATCAACTGGAACACGCTATGGAAAACAATCTACACTCAGACGCCAATTTGTTCGCTCAGCTTGGCCTACCATCTTCTGATGCGGACATTCAAGCATTCATAAAGTCTCATCGTCCGTTGGATCCACAGATTAAACTCTCCGAAGCCCCGTTTTGGACAAAAGCACAAGCAAAATTCCTGCAAGAACAAATTATCTGTGACGCAGATTGGGCAGCAGTAGTGGATAAATTGAATGTGAGTTTGCGCTAATAAACCTTATTGGCCCGTTAAGCGTCGTGGATTTAATAAATTCTCCAGTTCTGCTCGACTAATTTTTGTTTCTTCTTCTGCCACATCAATGATTGCACGATTTTCTTTGTAGGCTTTTTTGGCAATGACAGCGGCCTGTTCATAACCAATAACAGAATTGAGCGCTGTCACCAAAACAGGATTGCGCGCGAGTGATTTATCCAGGGTATTTTGATTGACCGTAAAACTGGCAATAGTGTTTTCCGCCAATTGATTACAAGCATTGGTTAATAATTCAATCGACTGCAATAAATTGTATGCGATCAACGGCAACATCACATTCAATTGAAAATTACCTGACTGCCCTGCAATACCAATACTCACATCATTGCCCATCACCTGCGCACACACCATACACACTGCTTCAGGAATAACCGGATTCACTTTTCCCGGCATAATCGACGAACCCGGTTGCAGTGCCTGTAAATTAATTTCGGCCATTCCCGCCAGCGGCCCTGAATTCATCCAAC